>JBBSPQ010000097.1:0-6948 GCA_038258585.1 Pseudomonadales bacterium | reverse complement strand
ACAGGTTTCATCACTATTCCTATTCACAGCTCTCAACACTACCGTTTAGCCAGAATGTAACTTGAAATGAGGAAGCAGGTACTGTTTCTCCAATACCAAAATCTCGCTGATGTGCATTGCCTGATAAAAATGTGACTGGGTAATGCACGATATAGTCATCATTCAGATGTCCTGAAATGCTGAAATATGAATGACAATTCCATGCTAATTCACCAAAAAACTGGGTTATTTCTGTGTTATCGAACGGCCTTAAATATCCCAAACTTTGACGATCTAATCGCCACTGTTCAAGCGCTTCTAGTTGCCATTCCGGGCACTGATCTGGTGACAAGTAGAGTTGACTCGTAAAGTCGGCAATAGATCCAAAGTTTCCACCGCTTGCGATGCCATTATCCAGGCCATTGGGATAATTGCTGTTGGATAATCTCTCTATGGGATATGCTAAAGGAACGTTAAGCCGTTGTTGCTTGATACCAATCCCGTTATTACGAGCTGAGACTATCTCCACACCATCAGCGTAGCGATCACCAAGACAGAACCAATTGTTTTCGCCAAACAATTCATTGAGTTGTTCGCGAGTGATCGCGTTACTATGGTCAGTTTCCAAAATTGGTGCAGTGAAAGTTGGAGTCGCAGTACCAATGGATGTTATACTTGGGGGCGGCACATTAGTTGTATTTGATGGAACTGCTGATGATGTAAAGCTAGCTATCGGCGTATACGTCGCTGCATTTGTCGGATTCTCAGTTGATATGGGGGAAGGAGATGGGTCTGATGGTGGTTCCTCAACTTCATTATCATTTATCAGCCGAACAATAGCCACAAAGATAGGTAAATAGGGTTCATCTGATGAATTCACGGGGATCAACCCAATCAATGCAATAATAATACCGAAAATCCCTGTGACAATGGCGGCTTGAACCGCTGGATTAAGCCCTAACGACGCTGGCTTTAGATAAACTCGTTTCCCATCTTCATCAAAGTAAAACTGTTTTCCGTTATCATCAACATGTACTTCTCGACTGTCACCCATAATTTATCCCTCGAAATGCCCTCAATCACGCATATATCGTACTCACCCAGACCATACGCCTGAGATCATTCCAATAGGTGAAATCCCGAATTCTCATACTTTTAATCCTATATTTCTTTATTCAACAGCATGACCCATCAGCCAATTTTTCCCATAATCCTGAGCTTTACTGACACTCTCTAACGCCACAGGAAGTAACCGTTCCATATTCTCCACAGTGTCAATGCCTCGTACCGTGTGTTCAATACCTCGCTGACCGCCACTTCTCACGATTTGGTCATAAAAGTGGGGATCAAAATATAATATTTCAAGGCTGATGATCCACCTAATGTGATAATATGCCTGACTCAATACATCGAGCAGTTCTACATCATCCAACCATTCAAGTTCACCACCGTCTGAAAAAGCTGACCACAGATCATTTTTGACTCCAGGAACATTGATTGCAGTACGATTCTCACGGATAAGGTCTACTCGATCCTTGAGGATGCCTTGATTCAGTTCTAACTCGGATAAAATTAAAAGCAGAATCTTTCTTTGTCTTTGTTGCTTTTCACGCTGTTTAGCTACTGCTTCTGCTTTTTCCTGTTCTATCTGTTGTTGACGCGCAAGCCAAATTGCAATTGGGATACCAGCAACAACGCCAACGATAGTTGCAAGGAAATTGCTCAGAGCCCCTTCACGAAATTGTGAATCTTGCACGAATATGAAACCAGCCCACACTGTTCCTATGAGAACAATGCCGATGAGAACTAGCCAACCAACACTGCTTCTTGAAATCATACAGTACCTATTCTAAAGCTCCCTCAATCACGCGGATGTCGTCCTCATCCAGATCATACGCCTGATACACAAGCTGATTCAGCTCCACTTCCAGCGCAGGGAGTTTATAGGGATTGTCCTTCGCCGCGTCGAGGCACTGCTGGGCAAGGCTGGCGATTTGCTGGTGAAGGTCGCCGGCTGCATCGGGGATGGGTATTTGCGACAAATATATCTTTTTGAACCTAATAAAACCGCCACGAATCGTTGAACTGATACTTTTCAAAAAGTATTCACAAACATTTGAATTAAGCATTCCCAAGAGAAAGAAGTTTTGATTGGGTATAAGAAACAGAGTCATATCTGGATACTGACTATCCAAGTCCATAGCAAAATTGCACGAAGAAGAAATGTCTGGATAGATTATCTTCACCTTCTCAAATTCAGCATAATAGGCAATATCGTCTTGGATTTCATACCATTTATAGCGTCCTGGTTTACGTCCCCTTTGATCTTGTGAGCTTTTCTTGGGCGTTAAATCTACTTCATACTGCTCAAGATGCGCCTTGATTACGGGGTAATCATCTATTTTTATCCCTCGCCGCGTGAAAATGATGTAAAGCCTAGAATTTTCAACTCGCCACCGCTTTACATCACGTCCGCGTAGATAAGGCTTGATGACTTCCGCGCTTTTGGGGTCGGCGGTGATGAGTTCGGCGCGTTTGACTTCATTAATGATGAAAGCTGTATTTAGCCCTGTCTTAATGCCAGCATAGTAATTTCCGTCCACATATTCACCCAACGGCCTACCCGCCGCTTTGAGTTTGTCCATCAGGCTGCGAATCTCGGGAGCGCTCAATTGCCAGCCATCTTCAGACAATGTGCTTTGGGGTAAATTGAAAGCACGATTAGCCGCGATATGCAGGCTTTCGCTATCTTCCAATGAAGTGATTTCCAGCACCCGGATTTTGTTGTCACTGGTCGGTTGCTTGCTGGCAATGGTAATCATCGGATAGGTGGTGGCATCGAAGACAGGCAGGTCACCAAAGTCAATCAGAGTCTGTAAGCGCACCTTTTCTGCCAGATATCCCCGCAACTTTTTGCCATAATTGGCTCGCATAAATTTGTTCGGTGTGATGAAGGACAAATGCCCATTTTCCCGTAATAGGTCAAGCGCTCGCGCAAAGAAATACACGAAAAGGTCAGCCGTTCCTGCGTACACGTGAAGATAGCTGGCTTGCAGTTCTGGCTTCTGATCACTGATCAGTTCCTGCCGCACATAGGGCGGATTGGCGACAACTACATCAAAGCCACCGTTGCGAGCGAACACATCATTAAAGTGCAGACGGTAGAGGAAGTAAGGCGGGACATAATCCGGCTTGCCCATATCCTGCTGTAAATACGTCAGCTTTGTTAGGCGTTCGGTGGCGGTGTTCAGTTTGGTAGTATCGGAACGGTTCAGCTTGCCCTGATTGCGACCAGCCTTGCGGCCCAGCTCGTCGATCTGTGCCTGCAGACGGTCGGCTTTTTCGCTTAAGCTGGCGGAAACGATACGGCGCTCTTGCGTGGTAATTAACTCGCGTAACTGCTTACGCCGTCCCGGATCGGCAGTGAAATATTCTCGGCGCAGTTCTTCCAGCTTAACGCGCTCCAACTGCGCCTGTTTCTCCTCGTCGAACAGCAGCATACGGCCCTGCACCGGGTTAGGGTCAAACATTTGAAGTTGCTGGTTGACCTGCTCCCAACTGATGCTCGTATCATCCTCTGGTGTGAGCAACTGCTGTGCGAAGTCTCCCAGAATCGGCTCACCGTCAATGGTTTCAATCAGGCTATTACCCGCCATCAGCTTGTAATCAAGGTTGGGTAGTGGGTGTGCGTCAGCCATCGTCTGGTTGACGATCAATGACAGCCACAATCGCAGTTGGGCAATCTCAATCGCACCGGGCTTGATGTCCACGCCATAGAGCGTGTCGCGGATAATGGCTTCTTTCCATTGGGCGATACCTGCTGGTGTAATGGTTTCATCCAATGCAGTAGCGACTTTGTGGCGCAGGGTGATAATCTCGTTCAGCATCCCGATCAGGAATGAACCACTACCTACCGCCGGATCAAGTACAGTCAGCGTGTCGAGTGCAGCCGATATCTGCTGCGCCTGTTCTTCGGTGAAGGTGATATCGTCGTCGGGGTCGAAGTGGCGGCGTGTTTCTTCACGGGGAATGCCTGCTGATTCTTCCAGATAACCCGCCAGCGCCTCCTGACACATGTAGCTGACGATGGTTCGTGGCGTGTAGAAACTACCCGATTGCCCGCGATCCTCTTCTTCCAGCATGTTCTCGAAGACTTTACCGAGCATCTCCGGATCAACAGCGACATCCTGTTCCATCGGCGCGTCATCGGTGATGGTGAAGTTGTAGCGGTTGAAGAACGCCAGCAGACCGGTGTTGCTGTTAGGATCAAACAACGTATCTGGCAGAAGAATCACGCCTTCAGGGTCACGACTGCGATCAAATAGCCCACCGTTCAGATAGGGAATTTCCACACCCCATTGGGTCAGGTTATCAGGGCGTTTCTTGTTCAGGGTATCAAAAAACAACGGCTCCAGCACTTCAAGGTAATAATAGGACGATTTTTCCGTGAGTTCGCCTGCATGGCGTTGAATCATCTGCTTGTATTGCCAGGTCAGGAAGTCACTGCGTCCGCCCAGCCAGCCTTTACGTTGCAAAAAATAGAGGAACATCAAACGCCCCATCAGGCGTTGGACGAAAGCGTGCAGTTTGTCACGTTTATCGCTGTTTTGAAATTCGGGGACGCCTTTATTCCAGGCAACGACGATTTCCTGCACCTGATGAAAATGTTCGCGGTACTCTTTATAAAATTTATTGGTCACACGGGTGACATTGAAGGCATCATCCTGTGACTTATAGATTTCTTCTGGTCTGCGGTCACGAGCCAGCAGGGTATTAATTGTATCGACATCGTGACGGGTGGGATTGCGGCTGTCGATTTTCAGCTTGTTAACGCGGGTATGGCTCTTGCTTGTGCCGCCCACAAAATAGGGATGAGCAACAATGATTTCCCGGTAGTCTTTGGTCACAATCAGCATGTGCGTACCCGGTCGCTGAAGCACGTCATAGGCTAATCCACGTAAACGTAGTGTCGTCGTATCATCGACCTCAAACAGCCAGATGGTATGTCCGAAGTCCATCCCATTGATGAGATACACCGCCTGAACATGCTGGGCATCGGCTTCGCTCATATCGATGTCTGCTGCATCCAGTGGTTCGGGATCGTAGACATCATAGCCCAACTGCTCGAACATCTTATGAATGCCCTCAGCCGAGCGCAGGTAATCTTTCAAATGGGAGACTTCAAAGGTACGCTGTAACACCATAGATGGGCTTCTTCCTGAGCAAGAATTCTATGAATTTGTCATTCCACTATTAACTGACAATCTATTTATATTCTACATGAACACTAACAATCTGGCTCACGCACGACGACAATTTAAAGATTTGCGATTGTCTTAGCTAATGCATTTCATTCGATAAATAGCTAAAAAAGGAGGTAAAATTAACGAAAATCAGTAATGTTGCGTTCAGAGAGCGAAAGTGAAATATAACATTGATACCCGAAACCATATCGGAACTAATCATTCAATCCATCGCTTCGCGTATTTGGTCGAAACCTGAGTTGAATCATTTAAGAGAGCCTATTGATTACCTTTTTACAGTAGGGCGCTTTAGGGGATTGGCAGGTGTAGCCTTTGAAGAGTTCGCCTCAAGGACTAAAGATTCCCTACCACATTTCTTTGATCAGGATTTTATTACCCATGATGTAACAATTAGGTATCTTATGGCATATCTCATTGATAATGATGAACAGGCATTGAACCGATTAGCTGAAGTATATGCCCGTCATTTTCTCTCTCCCGAAGATGCTGAAACAGTACATGGCTACCTAAAGCAGTATTTATTGAAGCTGAGAATGCACCTTGCTAGTGACGGAGAATATGGCCCAATACTAGCTGAAAGAAATTCACAGCACATCGAATACCTGATCGAAGCGCTTATTTATCGAGTAGCTGAGTTGGATGATAAGTTAGCCAAATTAATACCTATCCAAAATGTCTCGCAAATACCCACTCGAGCCAGAGGGAAACTAGACAATCTTCCACGCAAGCAGTACCAATATTTGTTTGGACGTTCTACAGAATTGGACAAGATACGTTTGGCACTAACGAGTGAAACGGGCAAACCTATTATTGGCGTGATTGGCTTGGGCGGAATGGGAAAGACTGCTGTTGCTCGAGAGGTGGCTGAACTCTGTGCGGATGACTTTGACCAAATCGTGTGGGCCAGTGCACAAACTGAGCGGTTCGTTGGGGGTGAAATTGTATCTACAGTGAGGACAGAACAGAGTTTTTCTGATTTGAGTACCTTATTTGATACGATTGGTGTCCAATGCGGATTTCCCGATATTCTCTCCAAACCTCTCGAAGACAAACAAGCGTCAGTAAAGCGGTTATTGCATGAATACCACACCCTAATTGTCCTCGACAACTTGGAAACAGCATTAGACCCAGTGCATCTATTAGATATGTTCTATCAGGTGATGGGTCAAAGCAAGCTCTTGTTGACGAGCCGACATCAGATAGAGCACACCGAAGTCTTTACACAACAAATCAGTCAGCTTGATAAAGAAGATGCCATCCTCTTTATACGAACAGAGAGTGTAAATCGAGGGGTGGAGAGCGTCCAACATGCAAATGCAGAACAGTTAGACAAAATAGTCGAAGCGACTGGTGCTGCTCCACTAGCGATAAAGTTGGTAGTTGGGCAATTGACGATCCAAACACTGGACGCAGTGTTGTACCAACTCAATCTGGCATCTGTACAAGGGCAAGATTATGAGTTCTATCAATATATTTATTGGCGTTCGTGGAATCTGCTAACCGACCCATCTAAGAATGTTTTAGTGTGTATGTCTGTGTTTCCACCTTCAATCGGTGCGAACGTAGGTACAATTCATGAGGTCAGTGAGATTGCAGCGCCGGAATTCTGGGATAGCCTCGGTCAATTAGTTTCATTGTCCCTTATCGACAAAACAGGCACATTGGATGCTGAGTATTTTGCCTTACATCAACTGACATGTAATTT
>JBBSPQ010000096.1:0-6983 GCA_038258585.1 Pseudomonadales bacterium | reverse complement strand
TGCTTGGCCCGCATCGACTGTTTGAAAGCAGGGCAACCCCCGGGTTGCAAGCGCTGGTCAGACGGGAGTTCAGCCCTCAGGAAGTGGAGATGATTCTGAAAGAGAATGAGAGCATTCCTCCAAAGGCGGTAGCGATATTGAAACGAGGCCGCGAATTCTCCGACGAATTGCTGAGCATTTATCTCGATGATGATATCCACGATAAGCACACCGCTGTAGATAAGGCATTGTCCGCATACCTCAGCAACGACGAACTTTCCGTAGCATCGTTGCCAAAAACATCTACCCTGCTCTCACGTCACCCCTATGCATATGCATTCCGCGTAGGGTTTCCACAACTCAGTGGCATGACGTGGGCCTCGCAATGGCTTCAGCTCGCTGCGCTCGAGATAGCAATGATTGCCAGCAATCAGAACGCACTTGAAGCAGGTATTGAGAATGTGAATGATTTGTACGTAGAAAAGATTGCTCGTGCACACGGTGGCATGTTGTCGTTGCCAACCGACATTCCGACTATGCCGGTCATCGCTCCAAACCTCTACAGTTTTCATCCCGGCGCTGCCTATGTGATCGACAATATTTCGGCTCTGAAAGTTGTGATAGGAGATGTGTTGGCGTACCCCGAAGTGCCTGATCGCGCCGCCGCCATTGAAGAGATGTTGGTGAAATTCACAGACAAGCAAAATAATCTAGACCCGGAGATTAATTATCTGACCTTCGTGCTTAGGGGGGGGATTTTCAATCAAGGCGGACCGGCGCTTGGTGGGATGGAGGTGTCAGAGCGAAATCGTTCCAGATTGTCAGTAGAGAATGGGCACGTCAGTAACTACCCTATGCGTTAATGTGTTGTGTTTGCTTCTTAGCATATCGAGAAATAGATAGCCGGTTAATGTTATGAGAAATGTGATTGTATCCTGTATTGGTTTGGTTCTAGGGTCAACATCGAGTATGACAATGGCAGCGCTGGATCGGACAGGCGATTTCGCGTTGTTGGACAGCGAAGGGCAGTTCCATCAATTAAGTCGCTATCAGCACCGTCGCGCCGTAATATTGATGGCATACTCGGCAAGCTGCCAGGGTATGGATGAATCGCTTGCAAAGTATCAAGAACTCCACGAGGAGTTCGCGGCCAAAGGGGTTGAGTTTTTTCTCATTGATCCGCAGGGTCTTGAACGACCGGCCCTGCAGGGTTTGAACACCGGTCTGCCAATTCTGCAAGACAAAGGACAGTTGGTTTCTGAAGCCCTTGGGCTCAGCTACGCCGGAGAGGTTCGGGTGCTGAATCCGGGCAGACTGTCTTTGTTCTATAAAGGCGGAGTCGGTGCCGAACTTGAAAATACTCTTGCTGAATTATTGGTCGACAGTGTCCGAAATACTGTCGAAAGCGTTGGGGCTGTGGGTTGTGAGCTTCAATTTCCAGTAAGAGATAGACACCTCGCAAAAACGCCGGACTACGCCACTGAGGTGGCCCCCATCATCATTGAAAATTGCGTCCAGTGCCATCGACAGTGGGGTGCGGGACCGTTCGCCATGGACAAGTACATTTCCCTGCTTGGTTGGTCACCGATGATTAAGGAGGTGTTGTTGAACAAGCGTATGCCACCGGCACAGGTAGACCCCGATATTGGTCACTCCACCACTGCCCGATACATCGCTCCTGACGACATTCAGACCTTGGTGCATTGGATAAATGCTGGTGGACCACGTGGAGAGAGTACGGTAGATCCGCTTGAACAACTGACATTCAATCAAGAGGAAGAATGGTTGCTGGGAGAGCCGGATTTCATTGTGAGTACACCAGTTCATCAGGTGCCTGCCAATGGTGTTATTGATGATATTTACGTCGATATGGAATTGCCCTTCGATGAGGATAAATGGATCCGTGCTGTGCAATATCAACCTACAGCCAATGGAACACTGCATCACCTGATTACGCTGGTCACTGCACCGGAGGAAGATTTCTGGGGAGAGGAGCGCGAGAGCACAGTTGCAACCCGCCGTTTTATTGAGGGTTATTCGCCTGGAAAGGCGGTTGTGTCAGAGTTTTCAGATGGATCGGCAGTATTTGTCCCCAAAGGACATAAGCTTTCCATGCAGTTTCAATATGTGGGCATGGGAGCCGATGTTAACAACATCACCAAGATTGGTTTGTATTTCACCGATGGCAGTAAATCGAGAAAAAAAGAAAGGCTTGTGCAGGCGGTGGTAGCGAAAGACTTCGTTCTGCCTCCAGATCAGAATGAAATTCCGATGACAGCGGAGTATGTCTTTACTGAAGACGTTATAGTCACTGGAGTAAGAGCGCGAATGAATGAGCGGGGCAAGAGAATGAAGTTCTCAGTGGAGACGCCTGACGGGACAGTGTCGGATATTCTCAGCATTCCTGCTTATAACTATGCCTGGCAACCGCATTATATCCTAGAGAAGCCCGTACAAATTGCCGCTGGCAGTAAAGTCCGGATAGTGGGGGCTTTTGATAACTCAGTCTCCAATCCGTTCAATCCCGATCCCACTTTGGAAGTCGCTTCCGGAACCGGCATTCTGGACGAGATGTTTGCTGGGTATTTCACTTATTACAAAGATGGGAAATGATTTTCACGCTGTAGTGCGAGCCGCGCGGGGGGAGAGCCATTGCTGGAGACGCCAAAATGCGCACATCCATGTGCAGGCTCGGAGTGCGCCATCCATGGCGCCCTACGCTCCTGCAATGACTCTCCCACCGCACGACTCTTGTATCGAGTGATGTTCAGAGCTTGCATTCTGTCCACACAGCATTAATTGGGTGTTGGATTCAAGTAATGGCTTTCAGATGTGACAATTGATACTTTACGAGCATAGGAGGGGGGCAGGCGGTTCAGGAGCGTCGGGCGCCAGGGATGGCGCCCGCCGAGCCTTCACATGGATGTGAGTCTTTTAGCGTCTCCAGAACCGCCTGCCCGGCATCCGATGCGCACTACGGCGCACAACTAGTGACAACAAAAAAAGGGCGAAGACCGTAAGGTCATCGCCCTTTTTTTTTGTTCTGTCTTGAAGTAGCCGGATCAGATCCGGCTACCAACAAGGGTTTTACTCGGCAGCTACTGAACGCTGTTTTGCAGCTTCGCGCTGAGCGAGGATTTCGTCATAGCCTTCTTGGTCGAGGTGAGTTACCGCAATCCAAGCATGTGACATTTCGTCTGCAGTACGGCTGCCGTCCACTACCCACATATCAGGATCAGGGTTGTTGGGGTTGTCAGCTGTATTGTCGTACCACTGTTTCAGAACCAGAACAGCGCCTGCTGGAAGCAATGGAGCAACTTCTGGCTCGAACAGGTGGCTGTGGTGCCAAGTGGCGCTCCAGTTGGAGATCTGACTGATCTGCTCAGTTTTGCCTGTAGCAGGGTAGAAGATTTCCATTGAAGCAGAACGCATACGCAGGTGGCCGTGAGGCTGGAAGCTGTCGATACGCACTGGGTGGTCAAATGAGTGGAAGCCCTGAGTCATGGCGGTGCCATGCGGAGGAACAATCAGCTCGCCTTGACGCAGACCGTAAAGACGCAGGTCCTGCTTGAATCGTGCAGTCTTCTCGAATCCTTCAGGATGCAGCCAAAGACCAATTTCAACAACGTTGTCTTCGATCATTGCGCCTGGTGCAGTTGCGCCTACACCACCTGGGAACAAGTGAATATCCCATGCGATACGTGCGTTGGCTGGCAGTGTACGACAGACGCCGTCAGGCATAATTTCGCCCCACTTGCCCATCGCGTACTCAGTCAGTTGGCCGTAGGGCTCGTATTGACCATCAGCACCAATGACTTCAACGTCAGAGTTGGCATGGTGAACAACTGTCTTGGCATCTGCGCGAGGCTTCACCTGAACAGCCTTGATGCAACGGTCAGTCGACATGCCGGTCATGACATAAGGGCGGTGCCACATGTCGTTACCTACAGCTGGTACGTCAATTGGAGTTGAATCCAAAATCAGGTCAGGCTGGCCAAACTGTTTAGCAAACGTCCACTCGTCAAGGCTTGGAATATCCGGCACTGGAGGAGTACGGTCGCCCCAGTCACCTTCTTGCGCGCCCTGATCAACCCACGCAACAATTGCGTTGATTTCGTCTTCGGACAAACGCCAGTCGCCTTGCAGATCTTGGATACCGATACCATGGTCATAAGCATAAGGAGGCATCTCGCGACTTTCTACCTTGTACTTGATCAGCGGTGCCCAAGGGCGAATTTGTTCAAAATTAGTCAATTGCATAGGTCCGATACCGCCTTCGCGGTGGCAAACTACGCAATTGTCACTAATGATTTGTGCTACATGGTCGGCGTAAGTCACTTTGCCAGTGTCAATTGACAAGGCGCCTGATTGTGCTTGCGCTTGGGCCGTAACACCCAACACCGTAAGGACTGCAAGCCCTAGAAGGGCTTTCCTTGAGCGTTGTTTCTGAGTCCAACACTGCTTTGTTATCATAATCCTCTCCTCGAAATTGGGTGAGCAGTCGCGGCAATTTAAATCTGTTGCCTACGCTTGTCCACTCTTTCATTACTGTAGATGCAACTATTTGTGACTAATGACCGATCAGTTTTCTATTGTGGTATCGAGCGGTCAATTTCTTTCTTTTTATCGTTACTTTCTGTCCTTCTTTTACTGCGAAACTGTTACTTTTTGATACAGGTTGGTCCAGCAGCACTGATCTCCTTCGGTGCTGTCTGATGCATCCCAGTTATCGATCTGAGTGCGAATCATGTAGTCGCCGGGTTCGGAAAAAGTAGCATAAATGTTTGCAGTGCCTTTTCCATCAACGAGGCTAACTTCGTTGGGTTGGGGCGGCTTGCGACGTACACCCGGTTCCGGTGGAGTTGGCTCCGGTGTGGATTCGTGAGCAGTAAAGGCGACTTCGCCTGGGCCCTGATGTCTCCACCATGACACACGTAATGGAACAGGTTTGGCATAACGTGGATCGTTAGGATCGCGGACTGAGGGGTCTTCGGTGTGAGCGGTCAACACGATGGCAGTATCTACTTTCGCTGCCAGGACTTTGTCCGACATTACCCCAATAGGGTCAGCGCCTTTTTCTCCGCCTTCTTCAAACCAGGCTATAGGAGACAGTGAGCCCTGTGGGCGTGGCGTTTTATCCAGTGTATAACCCATTTTCCCGATACGGCCCGGTACCTTGAGTATTTCGTGGTCGCCCGTTTTGATGTGCCACCAGATAGACTGGTCATGCATGGCTGCCGGCACGGTCACAGTAAATACACCTGTCTGTCTGTCGACTTCGAAATGGGTTGGCTGCATTCCGTCGAATTGGGCTGGCTCAATGTAATTGTTCGGACCGAGAGGAATATCGAGGGTCTGGCCTGAGTTTCGGTTGTGATACCCGAAAGAAACGGTGAAGGAGCCGTCGTCGTTGTCGTAAGCGCCCTCCATAATAGGGATGACAGGGAGGCCAAAGGGAGCATTCAAACGTAATGCTCGGTCTTGGGCTTGGATTGGCATCGTACTGGCCACCACCAGGAATAATCCCAGTGCTAAACCAACAACAGTCCGATTTTTCTTGTTCATTAATTTTATCTCCCGAATTACGAATAATAGTTCTTGTTTTATAAGACGAGTGGTGCGGGTCAATTGAAGCAGGACTGGCTCATTCCCGCAAGCTTTGTCGACCCGAGTCGATGTATCCCCGCCTCATTTGACTGCCCGGCTAATTAAAAAATGAAGTCACAACCGAGGGGACGGAATTATTTATCAAACGGTCTGTACATATCAACATGTCTCATCTGCAAAAATGTGACGTGTTGTAGCAGTAGTTGATCGGAGTGACATGAGGGTGTCAAAAGTCGTTGTCAGCAGCTTCGAGAATCGCAGCGGCCCCCATGCCACCTGCAGTGCAGATTGAAATGAGGCCACGACCACTGCCTTTTTCGTGAAGTAGCTTTGACAGTGTGGCGATTATTCTGGAACCCGTCGCCGCGAAAGGGTGACCCACGGCCAGAGAGCTTCCCTTCACGTTTAGTTTGCTGCGGTCAATGCTGCCTAGCGCTGCGGCCCTGTTTAGTTTGCTGCGGCAGAATTCTGGATTCTCCCAAGCGGCAAGAGTGCAAAGGACTTGCGCAGCAAACGCCTCGTGGATTTCATAGTAGTCAAAGTCCTGAAGGGTGAGCCCGGTGGCACTGAGAAGCTCGCTGACGGCCACTGTTGGCGCCATAAGCAACCCCTCGCCGCCAACAAAGTCGACTGCAGACGTTCTGGAATGAGTCAGCCACGCCTGTACTTTAAGGCCGTGTTTCCGAGCATAGGCTTCACTGGTCAACAGTACTGCCGAAGCACCGTCTGTCAGTGGGGTGCTGTTGCCGGCAGTGAGAGTGCCATTGCCGGATTTATCAAAAGAGGGTTTAAGTGAGGCGAGTTTTTCGAGTGTGCTGTCAGCTCTAAGATTGTTGTCACGCGCGACGCCGTTATAAGAACTGACTAGATCGTCGAAAAAACCTTCGGCATAGGCCGTCGCAGCATTATGATGGCTTGCGAGCGTCAACTGATCTTGCGACTCGCGGGAAATTCCCCATTCCTTGGCCATGAGTTCACAGTGCTCTCCCATCGAGAGACGGGTCCGAGGCTCACCATTGGCGGGGGCTACCGGGGCCAACTCTCCAAAACCAAAGCCCTTGAATGCGCCGATCTTCTCTTTGAAACTTCTTGCCTGCCTCAGCGCTAGCAGACGCTTCACCAAGCGCTTCTGTAGCACCAACGGCACGTCACTTGTAGTATCGGAACCGCCTGCTATCGCGCACTCAATCTGGCCGCTGGCGATACGCCCTGCCGAGAACATAGCGGCCTGTAAGGAAGTGCCGCAGGCCATTTGCAACGTGATACCCGGTGTTGCAGGTGACAAGGTTGTGCTCAATACTGCCTCGCGTGTGAGGGTCCAGTCCTTCGAGTGAGTGGTGACGGCACCAGCAACGACTTCATCAATCTTCCGTCCTTCCAGACCATATTTGACTACC
>JBBSPQ010000095.1:0-7052 GCA_038258585.1 Pseudomonadales bacterium | reverse complement strand
TGTACCTGGTCGCTCTGCATTCGGCTTTTGACCAACTGCGTCAACTGCGTCCGGTTCGTTTATCTGCGTAACGTGAGACCATAAATTGCTTCACGTGATTTAAACTGCCAATGCTTGTATGTAACCTGAGTTTCGGATAACTATGGAACAAGTGCAAGAGCTTTCGCCTCACGACGCGACCAAGTGATGGCAGGTTTCTTGGGTTGCCAAGTGTAGGCAATTAACCCGGCCAAGACATTGACGACAAAGTTGGTGGGACTGCGGTGACGCGAATGCTCAATCTGCGACTGGTTCTTCAATTGGTCGTTGATGGTATCAATGATGTAGCGTTTGCGCAGGAGCAGTTTATCCATCAAGGGCAGCAAACGGTTCTTCATCTTGGCTTTGAGAGCAGTGATTAGTTGGACGTTCTGTTGCCATAACTGCTCAAACAAGGCTTGTGACAAGTAGCCTTTATCGCCGAACAACTTGCCAAACAGTCGTTGGGTGAGTTGAGGGACAGGCTTGCGGTCATCAACGTTTCCCGGGGTAAGCGTAAAAGCCAAGACCTCGCCAACTTCGTTGACGATCAGGTGCAGTTTGAAAGCGTAGAACCAACCGAGCGAACACTGACCACGTGCCGCCAAGTTACGGAACACCTTATGCCGACTAATGCGCCGATTGTGGCAAACCCGCAGCGGAGTCGAATCGACGAAAGCGATACCCGTACAACGTCCGCAGCGTGCTTGCGCGTAAGCCCAGAGCAGCAGCACGACGCGCGGCAGTAAGGTCACGAAACGACTATAGCTGACCAGTTCAGGAAAAGCAGCGCTCAAGTGGGGCTGAACATGATGCGTGTAGTAGCTTTTGAAATCCCGATACCTGGACTGGTGGAAATGGATCATTATCGTCATGATCTCGCTTTCACATAACCCTGGCTGTCGTACTCGTCGTCCATCTTTCGGCAGTTGTCGCTTTTGCAGCGTTTGGCAAAAATCATCGACATCGCAAAACAGTTTCAGTAAACTGGTCATGGGATACCTTTCTGGCTAGGGGTAGCCAGAAGGTTAACGCCTTCTCTGAAAGGTATCCCCTTTTTATCCGAAACTCAGGTTATGTAAGCTTGATTCGGCCTTGCTATAGAAGATTGTGATGTCCCCCAGTTTTAAGGTGAGCGACAGCTTCTTTAACATCCTGTGTGCGATCTTTGTGACAGATAAGCAAAGCATCTGGGGTGTCTACAACGACGCAATCTTCCATTCCGATCAGAACAGTCATTTTATCGGCATAAACTAATGCGTTATGAGTGTCGATAATGATATGTGACGCCGTTTGACCTTTAAAGCTGTTGCCATCCTCGTCTAGGTCGACCATATCGTATAGCGATGCCCAACTTCCAACGTCACTCCATCCAATACTGACAGGGATCACTGCCATCCGTTCTGCGTCTTCCATAACGGCGTAGTCGAGCGAGATTTTCTCGACTTTATCCCAAATATTTAATAAAGACGGTTCAAAGTCGGCAGTATCGACCGTATTCATAAGCAACGCTAACTGACCATATAAATCCGGTTGCTGGCGTTTAAACTCTGCGAGAGCCTGACTGCCTTTCCAGATAAACATGCCGGAGTTCCAACTGTAATCTTCGCTCATCAAAAATTCGATGGCTTTTTCCAACTTCGGTTTTTCGGTGAAACCGAGCGTGCAGTAGGCTGTTAATTCTTTGAAAAGAGCAATTGGGGTACCCCTGCGTATGTATCCAAAAGCTGTTGACGGAAAAGTTGGCATGATTCCCAGCGTGACGATGTAGTTTTGCTGTGCTGCATCGTAGGCACTTTGCAGGGAAGCGCGGAAGCCTGTTTTGTCTGCAATGTGATGATCCGCCGTCAGAATGGCAACGGTCGCTTCGGGATCACGGTGGCAGAGGACAGTCATGCCAAGAAGTGCCGCAGGCCCGCTATCTTTTCCATAGGGTTCAATAATAAAATTCTGACAGGGAATCTCCGGCGCTTCGGCCTGCAATGCTGCCCCATACTGTCGGCCTGCGACAACATAAATCTGTTCGGGCGAAAACAGAGGTGCCAGCCTTTCAACGCTCACCCGAAACATCGATTTATCTTCAACAAGTGGCAGCAGCTGTTTTGGAGTCAAACCACGACTCATTGGCCACAATCGACTTCCGCCACCTCCAGCCATGATCATTGCGTAATAATGTGATTGCATGGGCATCGCTTTCTCAAAAGTCAGAATGTACGGAGTGTAGTCACGTTTCGTAACAGCTTTCAAGCAGTGTGAACTTTTATGGCGTTCTCAATTGCCTGTAAAAGTTGTTCAACGGCTACAGGCTTACCCAGGAAAGAGTCCGCGCCTGCGTTCAACACCTGATTCATCTGGAATCCACCACTTGCCCCTGACACTACTAGCAAGGGAATATGTCGAGGTGTCTTCTGTCGACGGAAGTAACGTACAAAATCTAATCCGCTCATGCCGGGCAGCATCAAATCGAGGATAATCGCGTCGGGAATTTTCTGGCACACGAACCCTAGCGCTTTGGTGGCGTCGTCGACCAAGGCGACGGTATAACCGACGTATTCGAGTGCCATTCGGTAGACGTTGCCAACGTCATAGTCGTCCTCGACGACGAGGACGCACCTATCGCTGCCGCTCATAATGGAAGGAGTCAAATTTTCAATCCGGGGGCGGACGTTTTGGGTATCTGTCAGAGCGGGGACAACCGCAAATGCTACCTGGAGACGCAGCTTGCCAAACATGATTTCGCTGCCATGCTTTAATCGATAGGCTTCGCCCGGCTTACACAGCACATCGTTCAACCGTGTCCCATTGACACTGTTCAGGTCCGCAATCATCAGCCGCTGATTTCTAATGGCGATCGCTGCGTGTTTACGGGAAACACCGTTTGCAAGTGCATCAAAGGATGAGAGATCAACTTCTGGTATAAAGCCGCGTGAACGGTCGCTCCTCCCAATGATCATCGAGTCACCAATTCGGGCCTGAAGCGTGGCAAGCGTCCCTGGCGACCGAAACTCGATAACCCAAGGGCGTTCGAGATCAAGCGGACCAGAAACTCCAACTGGCAGGAGCGGCTCAGTGGTCGGCAACCTCATAGGACGAGTGCTTTCATCGAATTGAGAAGACTCTAGTTCCATGAGTGATGATCTCCTTAGATGACTCAAAACTACTAGGCGTCCATTTGATTTTCCCTTAGCAATGAGTGATATAGTTTTATACGGTGTACCGTAGGGAAGATGTCAATTATTCTATTACATAAGGCATTCCTTTTCTCCTAAAATTATGCGGAAAACGTGAAAGTGTTCGTGCAAGGTTCGCAAGGTTTGCAGAAATTATCTTCGTGTCAGTTGGATGAAAGCGTCTATCTAGCAGATAACGGCGATTCATAGCTGGAGAGGTTTCGCAGAAAAGCCCGAGATATGATCAGGACTTTCGATTGAGTATAATAGTTCACATTAATTTCATGCGTGTTTAGTATTATACTGTAGTAATTTTAACTAGGTGTTGATGAACACACAGTTTTTGGAGCCAGTGTATGTCGTCCCCTTCTGATATGTCCGCGAACGCTTCAGGAGTTGTCCCATTGTGTTCCTACAGGCTCCTTCCTAATTCCGTTCATGAGTTTATTTTTCAGGAGTCGTCGCGCGCGTCCGTTGATCAATGGGTTGACCAGCTCGTTTATATCATCGACACGACGCCCAAAGAGATTACTCTCTCGATTATTGTCGATACTCGGCAATCGGGAATGCTGCCCATCGCATACATGATCCAGAAATTGCGAGATATTTACCTTGATTACGGTCAACGTCCTGCAATGCGGCTCGCCTTCCTGTCTGAAAACAATGCCTTGATGGTCTTTGTTCAGCTCTTGGCTGGGGTTGCTGCTGCCAGCGATATTCAACCACTGCAATACCAGCAGTTTAATACCTCGGACGCTGCCACTGAATGGTTACTCTCTGTCCAATGAGTATATCGCCGCCAGGGGTTATTCAGCGGATTGGGCTGAGTTCGGACAAATTTGTTACCTATAAAAAAGACGGTCGTGAGGCCGTTTTTTTCTTTATCGATCCACTCGACAACACTGCCCTGCTGAGGATATGCCTCTTGATGATGTCACACTGATCTGAACCTTAGCCCCTCGACAGTACAACAATTGTAATCGGGAACGTCTGCTGCTGACCGTCGAGCATTTGCACCAGCAGGGTGTAGGTTATGGTGTCTAACGGGCAGACCTGCTGGCTGTTATGACCCGTTGTCGGTTGTTTTTCGAAGTAAACAGCATTGATATTGTCGACATCCCAACGAATAGTTGTGCAATCATCAGCATAGATCCTCATGGTGTCGGCACACAGATTTGGTCCGATCATGCTTGTCTGTGCCGGAATAGAGGTCGGTGTGAGGGTCGGGGGGAGCAGCGTTGGTGTCGGCGCAGGGCGCGGCACGTGGAGTGTTTGCCCTGCAATTAAGGCGACTGGATTGATGAGGCAGTTGCCGACCTGCAGATCGGCGGTCCGCAGATTGAGTTTTTGTGCAATTGTCGCGAGGTTATCACCGCGCTGGATCACGTAGCGATACGCCCAATCCTTACGGGGAACACAGGCAGTTGTTTCCTCTGTAGCGGGTGTCGGTGTATCGGTCGGGATGTTCTGACCCGGCACATATGCCGCTGGGATCGTCACCTTTCGATCTAGCAGCTTGAGTGGAGCGAGCTGAATCGCTGACAGGTTGAAAGGCATCATTTCAGAGGATGCGCCATCGGATTGCAGCCCGTCCACACAGCCGCAAAGTCAAACGATTTTCAGCGACCACACGGCAAACCTTTCAGGGGTCGCTTCGGGAAGCGGCCTGAACTACTAGACGTGAAGCAGGCAATTGACATCTTCAGCCCAGCGGGAATTAACTACTTTGAAGGGGGAGCTGTATTCTGCGTGAAGGGAGAAGGCACATTAATCTGGATGGCTGCGAGTCATGCACCGCGAATCGCTGAGATTATTGGTAGTTACACGGTGCCAGACTTCCCAGGGTTTACCTGCGCTACACTCTTTAAGCCGGGGACACTGGTGCTCGTGCGCGGCACTCAAGGCACGACGCAAACGTCTGCCGTGTCCACCTTGCCTCCCTTGCCTCCGAACGCGACAACGCTGAATACCTCCGTATTTCGGTCACGAATTCACTGCTTAATCTGCGGACGGAGCCAGACACGAACTCGGCAGTTCTGGCTCAGCTTCCTTACCGGGCCTCGTTGAAAGCGACGGCATCTCTCTTCGGTTGGTATCGAGTGACCTACCAGCGACTGACCGGTTGGGTCAGCGAAGATTACATGAGGATTCGAAACGGTTGCACGAGCTAAAGAAGCCCTTTATCTAAAAGTTGCTGCCCGCCTGAAAATCCATCGTTTTCAGGCGGGCTGATCCTTCCAAGAAAAAGAATGGATCGGGCAACGGATATGCACTCGGTATGTTCTCTATCGCATTGGTCGAGCATGACCCAAAACCTCTGTGTTAGAGGTTTTTGTGTAAGATGTCTTGAAATAGTCTTTGAGCTTGTCTATACTTCGTAGAGAACATTCGATTATCGCTTGGTTTTGTACGATGGACGACATAAAACTCTGTGCCTACTGTAAGTTCGTGAATGCGCTTCAAGCAACTGTTTGTGTTCGCTGCGGCACACCGCTCGTCCCATTGTTGACAGCACGGTTGACACCTGCCGTTCCAAATTTCTCCGCGCACGTTAAACCGCCTGATATTAAGCAATTTGAGATTCTGCTGACTCCTCAGACGTTTTTGTTTGTTATCGCGGGAACAAGCATTACAATTCCTATCCCCAAAAGCAGCCATATAATGCTGGGACGAGAATTCACAGGCGAGAATTCTGCACAGGTCAATCTCAACCCGTACAATGCATTCTTTCTTGGAGTTTCGCGCCAACATGCGGTGATTGAACTCTCTGGCCCGAATTACTTCATTCGTGACCTTGAAAGCACGAATGGAACCTGGCTCAATGAGTGTAAGCTGGTTCCGCATGATGCCTATGCGCTTCATGTTGGCGATTTAATCCGATTAGGTCAAATGGGACTCTACGTTTATTTCATGATTCCAGAAGTTCTACCGAACGATCTTATCATTACGGACATGTTCACGTCGATTACACTAACGCCAGAATATCTGATGACGAAAATTGGTTCGTATCTTATGCTTCTTTCGGGAATAAACAGCATTATTGATACCATGATGGAACGGACTCAATTCGTGGTGATGATACGCTCGATTTCTGCCGAACCGGATACAAATCAAATTCGGCTGCAAGGTCTGTTTAATGAGCTACTCCTGAACTTTCTGGAAGATGACGTCATACAGTGGAAGCGGCATTATGCGTCGGAAATCAGGAAGATTTGGGAACTGGAACATGCGCCTATACGACTCGATTTACGCCCGCAGGACGATCCTATTTCACCCGAATACAATCAAATTCGCGACCAGATACAAGCTCCGCTCACGCAGCTTGTGAAGCAATTGATGAGCGCTACTGCGCCTGATCTCGCGAAAGTCGATGAAGCGATGTATTTTGATAAGCTTTATCCGCTAATTGATCAACTCGTGCGCAATTCACTTCAAATGAAGCGGGAAAAGATTCCTGCGGTTCCTATCTAAGCGGGTCGTACCCAGAAGATGGCTTCACAGGCTGCTCATTCCTTAATCGGTCAAACGCTTCGAAGTTATGAACTGCGCGCGGTTGTTGGCGTCGGCGGTTTTGGAATCGTGTACCAGGCTTATCAGCACCTGGTCGAACGAGACGTCGCGATTAAAGTCATTCTTCCCCAATACGCAGATAATCCAGAATTTATCCGGCGCTTTGAAAGCGAAGCCCAAATTATCGCTCACTTAGAGCATCCGTTTATTGTTCCGCTGTATGATTTCTGGCGCGAACCGGGTGGGGCGTATTTGGTGATGCGCTGGCTTCGAGGCGGCAGTCTGCGCGATTTTCTGCTCAAGTCCGGCCCGCTTGATCCCCGAACCGCAGCCCATTTTCTGGATCAGATCTCT
>JBBSPQ010000094.1:0-7074 GCA_038258585.1 Pseudomonadales bacterium | reverse complement strand
CTACAAACGCCGTCTGTTTCTCGCCATCTTGCAAGCAGAGGCACCGCATCTGACCCGCATCGGCGACTTGATCACCGAGTTGGAAGCCAGTGCCCGGCAGATGGAAAATAAGCCAGCAGCGGCTTCAGCGGCCGAGTCGGTTCCAGACTAGTTTATCGATGGGTTTGTCCTCCTGTCCCAAAGACGTAGCACTGGATTCTCAGGCCAAATTTACGCTATCCAAGGTCCTGGGGGCGACTGTTGCATTTAAAGTGAATTTCAAATAGGCGCTTGCACAGCGCTTCCTAAATTAATTCGGCGGTAACGTACCTATGACAAAATATTCAGTGCTCGACTTGGCGCCTATTCCACAAGGTACGACTCCGGGAACGGCATTACGTAATTCCTTAAGTCTTGCGCAAAGCGCCGAAGACTTTGGTTACAACCGCTACTGGGTAGCGGAACATCACAACATGACAGGTATAGCCAGTAGTGCGACCTCGGTTTTAATTGGTTATTTGGCTGGGGGAACCAAGACTATCCGCGTCGGTGCTGGCGGCATCATGTTGCCTAATCATTCACCCCTGGTTATTGCTGAACATTTCGGCACCCTTGAATCGCTTTACCCAGGCAGAATTGATTTAGGCATTGGGAGAGCACCGGGTACCGATCAATTGACATCCCGAGCACTACGCAGAACCTTAAGCGGCAATATTGATGACTTTCCTAATGACGTTGCCGAGTTGCAACACTACTTAGATGATCCACAAGCCAACCAACGTGTTATCGCGGTGCCGGGTGCAGGAACTCATGTACCCATTTGGATTTTAGGGTCCAGCTTATACGGCGCACAGCTTGCTGCGATGATGGGCTTGCCCTATGCCTTTGCTTCACACTTTGCTCCCGAACAAATGGCAGCAGCGATTGACATTTATCGCCGAACCTTTAAACCTTCTACTCATTTGCAGTCGCCTTACGTTATGCTTGGCTATAATGTGTGCGTCGCAGACACTGACGAAGAGGCAAATTTTTTACGCTCGTCATCGCTGCAATCTTTTATACAATTACGCCGTGGCACACCAATTCAATTACCGCGGCCGGTTCAAAATTTTGAAGCCAGCATGAGTTCAGAAGAACATACTCTTTTAGCAAGCATTGGTCGTTGTTCCGCGATAGGTTCCATGGCAACCGTAAAAGCAAAAATAACTGCATTTGTGGAGCAAACGGGCGCCGATGAATTAATGCTGGTGTCGTCAGTTTACGACCATGCAAAACGAATAGAATCGTATAGACTGGCGATGCAGTCAGTCCAATCGTAAGTTAAGGACCCCTATAATTAAGTCAGTTATTTTTCATTTAGCCGTAAGGTTGGGAATATTCCTGAGCTCATTAGGGTGATTGGCAATTTTCTTTAGTCAAGCAAAGATAAAGGTAGTAACTTAAAACCTGAAACCGCCCAATGGAACCGCAAAAGAAAAAGCAAAGATGAGAGAGCTTTGACAACGATGAAAATTCTTGAATATACGATTCTAATATCATTACTTGGAGTCAATTCCAGCTTAAGCTACGGAGATTCTGAAGTAGAAAGTCTTTCCCCAGAGCTCAGAGCCCTTCTAACAAAGGAAATGCTTTCACTAGAAAATGGAATGCAGGCAATACTCCCCGCATATATTTCTGGGAATTTTGGCGAGATCGCTAAAATTGCCAAGACTATGAAAAATAGTTACATCCTGGAACAAGAAATACCAGACCATCAAAAAAATGAGCTCGCAGAAAAACTACCTGAAGATTTTTTTGAAAAAGACGGCCAATTCCATCAATATGCAGGTAAGTTACAACACGCTGCGGAAGAACAAAATTTAGAGCTAACAGGATTTTTCACGACCAAGCTTTTGGAATCCTGCGTCAATTGTCATAGCACCCATGCCACCGATCGATTCCCTGATTTTAGTGTTGAGACAAGCGAAGATGAGCACCACCACTAAATTTGTAGTTGTACAGAATCGTATCTTAGATGTTCCATAATTTGTCGAACCGCCAGGGCTTCGATGCCAAAATAAGATCAACATTCGAAGCACTTTTTTCCAGGCCTACCACCAAAAGGAAACAACCGCAGCCAATCCTGAAATACTGCAAAGCAACAACGACCCATAGCGCAACTGTTGATGCGGTATTTTTGTCATGCTGCGCCGGGCTATCAAAAACCCCAGGCACGTCGCTGGCAACAACGGTAAAGACAACATAATTTGCCGCGTACCAAAATGACCGACTGGCGCCAGAATTATCAGTGACATCAAACAACTCATCACAAAGAATGCAGAAAGATTGGCGCGAATCAGACTCACTTCCTGATGCTGCCAGAGCAGAGCCATCGGCGGACCGCCGATTGACGAACTCGTTCCCATGAAACCCGACATGAATCCCGCAAACATCATGCGTCCAGGTGTCGGCTGCCAGCGCAGCGAGGTCAGACTCACTGCAACAGCCAACAGCACCGAGGCGCCGATCCATAGCGCGAGCCAATCCTTGTCGATCCATAGCAACAACATGGCGCCCATCAACGAGCCAGGCACGCGCCCTATAACGGCGTTACGTAAACCCCTGAAAGAAACCTGACCGCGATAGCTGTAAACATTCAGAACTGAAAGCACCAACGCGCAAACTGTAATGGGGGCAGGAACATAATAAGGATTCAAAAAAAAGAGAACCGGCGCAGCGATGACCGCCAGGCCAAACCCTATGGCGGTCTGCACAAAAGCACCGATCGTTATTACCAGACAGGCAATCAGAATATCCATCAAAACGCCAAAAATAGTCAGGAGAAAAGGCGGATGATATTACCAGTTACTGACTAATTCCGTAAGGATCAGTGCAAAAAGACATCCTCAACTAAATTGCGCTAACCAACTTCAGCGCTGCCCTTGTTTCTGACCGCAAGATTACAGCGCCCCGTATCCACGGCGAGACACAGAGCTCAAGACGTATTTCACTTACGGGCAAACTGACACAGAAGAAAGCAGTTATTACATATTTTTTCGCTTCAGTTTCAAGCAATTTGTGAAAAGTGACGACGAGTTAATTTCGTCGAATGGTCTGCAATGCTTCGCGCCGTATACGCAGATCATCCGTGCGTATGGCCGGTGTCTGAATGTTTTGTCGTAAGTCATTCAGTGGGGCAGCATTGAGCGCGCCTGCCGTCTGAAGCTCCCGAGTTAAAGTCACAAACTGCTGGCCATTGGTATTCACTGAACTGGCCAGACTTTCAATGTCGCGACTGAAACTGATATTGGTTTCGACGACTTCCTGCAGATTCGAATCGACCTCTTCCACCGTTTCGGTCAAACTTTCCAGTCGCCTGTCGAATTCCGCCAGAAGACCGTCTGGCGACGCCTGGATTCGAACAGAACTCCACACGGTGAGTCCCACTAGCGTGACACCGACGAACGACATCGTGACACCACCGGCACCCAACACCTGCTTTCGTATCCACACCCAACTGACAGCGAGTAAAAGGATACTCCCCATGACGATGCCGGCCAAAAAAGCTAAATCCTCAATTCCGTTAATCATTTTATCCTCCTCGGCCGGTACAGGCTGAGCTATTGATTTATTACATCTTTACAAAGATGTATTTCTGGAACGATTGAAACGTCAGTCGAAAATCTTCAGGCAGTAGTATCATGCCTCCTAGATTCTCACAATGGGTGCATCATTGCTCGGTAATTTTATAGGCGCAACGGCGCGCGCCCTGCAGAATGTGGGAGGTGCGCTCAACGCTAGCCATGCCGCTGAACAATTGCTGAAAGACTTCTAACTCCGAACGACAAAAACCTTGACAGGCGCTAGCGGCCGCACAAATGGGGCAATGATTTTCCACTAGCAGCCACTCGCCCTTGCCTACCTTTTCGCACTCCGCCATGTAGCCTTCGCGGCTGCGCAATTCAGACAACCGTTTAACACGGGCGCCCAATTGGCTGAGCTTTTCAAGCTCGGTGCGATAGTGAGCCAAGGTGTGCTGGGTGCGGCGATCGATCAGTTTATCGAGGCCAGTCTCGCCAAAAGTATCTCGTACCGCTGCTATTAACTCCACAGAGACCTGTGAGTGGGAATCGGGAAATCGCTGCTGCGCTGTGGCGGTCAATCGCCAGAGGCGCACCGGCCTGCCTCGCCCGAGCTTTTGCTGCTCGCCCTCCTCCACCAGTCCTTTACCAGCCAGCACTGCCAAATGTTGGCGCGCCCCCATGGTGGTAATGGCCAGTGCATCGGCCAGTACCTTGGCGAGTACCTACAGCGATTGGACGGCGCAGATGTGATTGTGTTTGGATCGCCCACCTATATGGGTGGCCCTGCCGCGCGATTTAAAGCATTTGCTGATGCCACCGGTGAACGGTGGTACCAACAATAGTGGCGTGGAAAAATGGCGGCGGGATTTACGTTGGGTTCAAACGCGAGCGGCGATCAACACCATACTTTGCAGTACTTTTCTGTTTTAGCTGCACAACACAGTATGGTGTGGATGGGCTTGGATTTAGCGAGCGTCAATCGAAGCGCGCTAAACCCCAGCGGCAATCAGCAGGGATTAGTTCCGCAGGCTACAAATAATCAAGTGGGAAACGATTATTTATTGTGTGCGAATTATTTTGGTAAACAATTGGCGCAGGCGTGAGTTGTTCGTACCCCACTCGTTTAATAACAGTTACTGACTCAATCCTTAAGGCTCAAGGTAAAAAGATATCTCCCTCAGCATTGCGGTAATCGGTTTCACCGCTGCCTTTGTGTCTGATCGTAAAGTTGCCGCGCACCTTATCGACGGCGAGACTGCTGGAGTCGTCACTGCCGATATCAACACTGCTGTTAACTCGACGCAGATCGATGCTGCCGGAACCGTCTTCGCGGATAACAACTTTCTGCTCCACATCTCGCACATCGATTCCGCCAGAACCGTCGCTAATAGAAACTGTGCCACCAACTTGGGTGATACGCATGTGTCCAGAGCCATCCGTTATGTCTACATTACCGATAACGTCACTGACATCCATTTCGCCGGAGCCATCATTAATTTTTACATTCCCATCGACTTCTTCAACGTTAATCTCACCCGAACCATCACGAATGGTTAGGTTGCCAGCTACACTGCGCACGGAAATTTCCCCTGAACCATCTTCAATACGAAGATCGCCAGTACCACTGACATGCATCGCGCCACTGCCATCCTTGATGGTGACAGCAAGACCTGCAGGGATGCTGACTTCCAGATCAATGTATGCATAACGACTGATCCACAGAGATCCATGAAAGTCGGGAATTACGGTTTCGAGAGTTTCAACGTCGCCGCGTCGGTTATGACTAACTTCCATTCCTTCCAATTCACTTTTGCGGCTGGAACAGAGTGTGGCTTCAATAACAATATCGCTGCCCGTTTCCGCACCGTGTACAGACAAAGAACCGGCTTTGGCGATGATGGACAGTTGCTCTAGGTCCGAAGACGATAACGAGTAGGACACTTCCTTTTCATAGCTACAGACATCCGCCACGACAATCACTGGCAGCAAGAACAGAATGAATGAAGTAGCGAGGCTGATACGTTTGCAAGCCCGCTGGCGGTTAATACACGGTTCTGGTTGTTGTGTTTCCATTGCAGTTTTCTCCGATCTTCGTAGTTCTATAATTGGGTTTCTGAGTAAGGCATAGGGTCAGCGCGACAAGCGAATATCTAGTTGTTATGAAATCTTAAATAGGTGTTTAGCAACAATTGCGCCAACATAGATTTCTGATTCCATCTATATGATTTATAATAACTAAAGTACTTTTCATTACCTGTTGCAGAGAATGAGCATGGTTGATAATCACATTTATCGGTGAAAAACCGCATCCGGAAATTGGTGAATATAAGCAATTGCCTTTACAGAACCTAACACTGTATATTATTACAGTTCTTCATTTCTCCTAGTAGAGTATCGAGCACTGATGGCCACAGACAAACCACGCAATTCGGGCGACTCCATCGTTATCAATGGCGCCCGTCAGAACAATTTGAAGAATCTCAGCTTCAGCCTTCCCACCGGAAAACTAATCGTCATTACCGGCGTCAGCGGTTCCGGCAAATCGACTCTGGCTTTCGATACGATCTATGCCGAGGGCCAGCGCCGTTATGTCGAAACGTTCTCAGCCTACGCGCGCCAGTTTCTGGATCGCATGGACAAGCCAGCGGTAGACAGTATCCAGGGAATTCCTCCTGCCATTGCCATTGATCAAAGCAATCCGGTGCGCACCTCTCGCTCCACCGTCGGCACCATGACGGAACTGAATGACTATCTAAAGCTCGCGTTTGCGCGGTTGGCAGTACTGCATTGCCCGCAATGCGAAAGAATCGTGCGCAAGGATTCTGCCCAGAGCATCGTGGCCGACCTCCAATCACGCCTGCAACCGAATCAGCGCCTCAATGTTTGCCTGCCCATCAAGGTCCCACATAACTTTTCAGAAGAAGAAGTGGTGCAGTTACTTGGTCAGCAAGGGTATACGCGGATACAGGCAAGGGATGGCGACACGGTGGAGGCGGTGCAGGATCGTCTTCGATTCAACGAAGACAATCGCGACCGACTTGGCGAAGCGCTCGAGGTCGCCATGCATCACGGCAATGGTCGCGTGGTGGTCTACCCGATTTCAGAGACCGATAGGGATGATGTGGGCGCTCCACTTCGCTACTCCAGTCATCACCACTGCCCGGATTGTGATATTGAGTTTGCCGAACCCCAGCCCAGTCTCTTCTCCTTTAATTCACCTATCGGTGCCTGCGCGGAATGCAAAGGTTTCGGGCGCATTATAGGCGTCGATTTCGGACTGGTTATCCCCGACGAGAATAAAACCCTGGCAGAGGGCGCGGTAAAACCCTGGCAGACACCGAGCTTCAAGGAATGTCAGACCGATCTGATGAAGTTTGCTCGCAAGCGCGACGTGCCCACCAATGTGCCATGGCGAGACCTGAATCAGGATCAGCAGGAATGGGTGCTGGAAGGAGAAGGCTCATCAGACGATGGTCTTTGGTATGGCGTGCGCGGTTATTTCAACTGGCTCGAAACCAAAGCCTACAAGATG
>JBBSPQ010000093.1:0-7112 GCA_038258585.1 Pseudomonadales bacterium | reverse complement strand
CGCCATCGTCTCCACCAGATGCTGTGCCTGTTCGGCGAAATCGGGGCGCTTGCCGTAGAGTTTCTCAAACAGCGAATGTATGGCGTAAAAATTAGCGCCAAGACGTGTGTAGAAATAACGCAGATCTTTCCTGGCAAACTCCGGCTCAATCTGATTCAAGATGGCATTGAGCAATGAGTGCGACTGCTGTTCATACATAAATCTGGTTCCTTGTCACCGATCGTTGTTCTACTTGAATGCGCGATAGAATTTTGGGTCCGGCACAATCGCTCCACGACGCCCTACAATTTTAGACGCAAATTGTTGTGCTCTGGTCAGATTTTCATCCGGAGTCCAGCCCTGCCCCAAACCATGAATATACATGGCACTGAAGGCATCACCAGCACCAACGGTGTCAACAGGACGTGGATGGATCAACGCGGTTTGGCTGTGGAAATTGCCATTACTGCAACGCAGCCTCACACCCTCTTCCCCGCAAGTCACAATGACCTGCTCCAATTCAAAATCATCCTGCATACGTGCCATGGCGTCTTTTAACATGGAAGGGTTATAGCCCAGCGCGTCTAGTTCGTGACGATTGAGTTTGCCCCAGCGCGCTTGCTTTAACCGTGCCGCAACGACGCTTCTTTCCCACCACGGGTCGCGAAGATTGATGTCAACAAACACCGATACGCCGGATTGTCTAGTCAAGGATTCGAGGGCCTCACGGGAGGCATTATTTCTTAATGCTAGGGTCCCGTGATAAAGCAGCGTGCCCTCCAGTAGCTCTGGGAGCGCCCTCTTACTGATAAAGTCATAAGCGCGATTCTCGCTGATATCGTAATGGGGTTCGCCGCGCTGCATGACGATCTGCACTTCACCCGTGCCATGCGTTTTATCCTGCTGAATGGCATTCGTCGCCATTCCCCAATGCTGCATGGCATCAAGAAAATCCGTGCCACCCTGATCCTTACCGAGTCTAGAGATGAAAAGCGGCTCGTCACCGAACGCCTGAAGGTGCCAGGCTACATTAAATGGCGCCCCTCCCAGAATACGATCCCCATTCTCAAAACAGTCAAACAGCGCCTCTCCGAACACCGCCACCTGCATGTAATTAACTCCTGGAATAATTTGTAGATTCACTCATGTACTTTTTAGATAATTCAAAAATTCGGGCATAAAATGCACAACACCCTGCAACACCCCAGCCGCATAATTGCCGTTCATGCCCAAGCTGCAATCAGCCTCTGCAATGTATAAATTTTCCCCGTTGCCGTTTGCGTCGACAGTTTGGCTGACAAGGAGTTTGAGCTCTGAACTGGCGTTATTCACCAACACGCTATCGATTCCACTTACCAGCACTTCAAAGTCGTTGCCACTATCGCCAGCAAAAATCAATTCCCGGCTCTCTCTATTCTGCCGCTCTGTTTCCAGACTTTTTGTTTCAGCCACTTTGGGTTCAAGATAGTGTTGCAAGAAACGTATGGCATGCAGCTTCGAAGCGCTTCTTGGCAGCACATCAAGCAGCCCAATGCCGGCAGGTTCATCAATGCTCCAGATGAGGTTGGCAGCAATGTCCGCCACAGCCAACCGATGTTGCATTCGGTTCTTGACATCCTTGTGATCCACATCCAGATCAAGGTAGTAACTCAGTTTGCAGTTATTCTGCTTGCTGTCTTCCTGAAGACGTAGTTCATCGATGTCTTGCAGCAATTCATTTACCTGCTGATACGACCTGCCCAGCCAGTCCGGTGCAATCTCTGCCTGCCACTCAGCAATTTCGCGCCATTGTGCGCCGTTGCAATAATAAATACGGGTACCGACATCACTAATTACATAATTCGGTTGCGGTAAGTCATATTCATTGATCGCCTGTTCGACCAAAACTCTGTCGCGCCCACTGACGTAGACCAGACTCACTTCCGGTAGCGCACAGAATGCCCTAAACCGAGGTCTGGCGTTCGCGTCTTCCCGCTGCGCGCCATTGGGTATGATGGTTCTGTCCATGTCTGTGCATAGCAGTAATTCAGACAAACTGATGATCCTCCGTCACGATTTCCTGACTGCCTCCATCGTTGAAACCATAAAAATCCAATGCCTCCAGAATTCCGGCGGCATGAGGTTTACTGGCAAGATAAATGTGCGCGGCATCGCCAAGTTGTGACAGTTCCTCATGGTGGCGATTGGCGACCACGACGGCGCGGGTATTGCCCCGCATCATGTCCTCATCAGCGCCGCTGCCGCCAGCAACAAATATCTTGTCCAAAGGCACTTGCCACAGATTCGCCACGTAACGCAGAGCCAATCCTTTCGACGCACGTTGCGGCAAAATATCCAGGAATTGCCCGAAGGCCATCTGCACATGGACGGATTGTTCTTCGCGGTGCAGTAGCTGACGAATCTCCTCCAGCGACGTGTGTTGCGGATCGATGTAATAGCTCAGCTTGAACTGGCTCTGCTCTTCCTTCGGCTGCAACTTCAGACCACCAACATCCCTGAGAATTGCGCGTATCTTGTGAGGCGTCCAGAGATAATCAATGTGTCTTGCCCACTCCGTATCCGGCGTCAGTTTCGGGGCATAATAGATTTCACTGCCACTGCTGGTAATAAGTACCGTCGATTCGGGAATCCCGTATTCCTTCATCAGCTTCAACGCACGATCGAGTCGTCGACCTGTGGCAATGATGAACCCTGTGGTCCTATGATGGCGTTTCAACCAGTCCAGCAGATCGCGCAGTGCTTCGTCGTCGCCGATCAGGTTCAGATCCAGATCGGTCACTACTGCGCGCTCCGCGATCGCAAGGGAACGTCGCTGCACTGGATGACGTTGCAAACGTTCGGCACGCAACGCAATCGGCTTAATGATTTCCATATAACTGTTGGCATGAGCATCCCAGGAATAACACTCGGCAACACCCTTCAGTCCATTCTGTTGCGACAGCTGCCAGAACTCCTTATCACGCAACAACTTCAGCAGCGCCTCAGTGATAGTGCTGACTTCCAGCGGATCTATCAAAATACCGTTCTTGCAATTGCCCATGATGTCACGCGGTCCACCGTCTTCTGTTGCGACAATTGGTACCCCGGAAGCGGCGGCTTCGATTAGCGTAAGCCCAAACGGCTCAGTCAGTGCGGGATTCACAAACACTCCCCCGCTGGCGGCAGCAATGCGATAGAACATCGCGACGTCAGCGCGCACATGGTGCTTGGGAAGGGTCACTTTGCCATACAGCTCATAACGGTCTATCGCCACCATCATTTCCTGAAAGACTTCGCGCGCGCCGTGTTCCAACTCATCGATGTCGGTGCGCTTGCCAGCGACAATGACCAGATTGGCCAACTTCTGCAATTCAGGCGATTGCCCGTAGGCCTCAATGAGCGCCGTGATGTTCTTGCGCTTATCAGGCCTCGACAGCGCCAAAATTATCGGCTTGTCTTTGTCATATAGATGGCGAGTGATGTAGTGGTAAAGCTTCTGATCAAGTTCCCCTCCAGTAGGAGGCGTGAACTGCAGCAGGTTGGTACCGGGTGGTACAACCCTCATCTGGTCGGGCTGATAATGATCGTAGAGCTCGTACTGCTCCTCGATCTCCTGATGGGTACTCGCAATCACCCGTTCGGCGGTGGCCAGCGTCATCTCCTCGGCCTCTATGCGCCGCGACATGTTGTAGAGGTTTTCGAGCTTCTCGGCGTTAAGACCGCTCGCCAGCAGATGGCGACGTTTGACCCGCCCGAGCGAATGCCCTGTGTGAATCAGGGGCACGCCGAGCATTCGTGCCAGATTACTGCCCACAAATCCCGCATCGGCATAATGGCTGTGAATAATATCGGGCTTGTAATCTACAAGACGCAGATAGTCGGCAGCGCTGTCAGAAAATTCATCGAGATGATCCCAAAGGTCCTCTTTGGGCACGTATTCGGGCGGCCCTGCTTCGATGCGGATAATGCTGTTCTTGGAGTTAATGACTTCTTGCGGCTTGGAATAATCCCAAGAGATATGCTGATCGATGATGCGGCGTGTGAGCAGTATTACGCGGTTTACGTCCGGGTGTTGCGACAGGGCTTGCGCCAGTTCAAGCACATACAGCGTCTGCCCTCCCGTGTCCGCATCGCGACCCAGTTCGGGATTTACCCCGCGAATAAGCCCATGAATACTGATCATGACGATATTGAGCTTGCCTGCTTGCTTTTCCATTGCCCGGTTCCTGACTTCGTGGGAAACCTGATATTCCCATACAAGAACCATACCGGTCAGGGATGGATGTCACAACATGGGGTTTGTGCACCCGTTTCACCCCACAAAAGTTGTGGCCAATCACCGCAAACCTGTATATCTTTCGATTCATAACAATAATCAGCGGAGACAGCATCATGCGACTAACCTGCTCACAAACCCTAAACTCAATATTGGCCGTTGCACTGTTTACATTCACAACTCAGGCACTCGCCCAATCCTCCCCGAATCCTTACCGCACTGTCGAAAACTGGTCCACACTTCCTGATGGCCGCACCATGGGCGCAGTGGGCGACACCGATGTCGATCCCGACGGCGTTCACATCTGGGCCATCATCCGTTGCGACGCCACTGCGGCAAATCGCTTCGGAGACGAATGCGTTGACTCCGATCTCGACTCAATCATCAAATTCGATGCCAACGGCAATGTCGTAGAGAGCTTCGGCGGCGGCATGTTCATCTGGCCCCACGGTATCGATGTCGATGCCCAAGGCAATGTCTGGGTCACCGATGCCGCTTCGAGCGCGCGCATCCCCCAAGGCGACAAACGCGGCCATCAAGTCGTCAAGTTCAGCCCCACTGGCGAAGTCCTGATGGTGCTCGGCACTCCGGGACAATCGGGGAGTGGTAATAATCAGTTCACGTCACCTGCCGACGTGGTTATTGCGCCAGACGGTTCGATCTTTGTCGCTGATGGTCATAACGAAAGTGGCAATAACCGTGTGGTGAAGTTCGCGCCCGATGGCAGTTTCATCAAGACCTGGGGAAAAACTGGTTACGCGCCGAGCGAATTCCGCACATTGCACACCATCGCGATGGATCAGCGTGGCCGTATCTTCGTGGGTGATCGTGCTAACAACAGGATTCAACTATTTGATCAGGAAGGCACGTTCCTCGCGCAGTGGACACAGTATGGAAGGCCGAGCGGAATTTTCTTTGATGCGCATGACAATATCTATGTGGCCGATTCGGAATCAGATGATGTGCAGAATCCTGGTTGGGAGATGGGCATTCGGATTGGCGATGCGAATCTTGGGTGGGTGAATTATTTTATTCGGCTGCCGGATGGGGATCCTAGAGACACTATTGGGAATGGGGCTGAGTTTGTTTCGGTGGATGCGGCTGGGAATATTTATGGTGGGGAGCCGGCGCCTAGGAAGTTGCAGAGGTATGAGCGGGTTCGGAGGTAGTGGCTTTACTCGAACTTTCGTGCTGGCTCGGAATGCGGGTTAGGGAATATAGAGGAAGATGATTTACTTGATTGATTTGGTGGTGAATTAACCGATTTCTCTAAATTATTTTTTTATGAATGTGTGCATGCACGGTTTTTCAGATGGGTGTGCGTGCACACTAATACAATGTTAACAAGTGAGCACCATGCAAATCAGGCGAGTTGAGATTGAGGAAGCCGTTCGTTTAGCTCCGCTGAATCATCAACTGATTATCGATGAAGGGCATCGAAACTCTATGACCCAGGATGAACTCACTGACAGAATGAAAAACTGGTTATCGGAAGGGTATGCGGCAATAGTCGCAGAGGATTCCACGGCAATATTGGGCTACGCTCTATATCGATTGGAGCCGGAATATATCTACGTGAGGCAATTATTCATATTGCAACAACATCGACGAGAAGGGATTGGGCGCGCGATTATTGATTTCCTGATGACTAACCATTTGAGCTCGAAGCCCAGAATTCGTATAGAAGTACTTTCTCAAAATGTTGCTGCTCAAAAATTTTGGCGCTCTATTGGCTTTGTCGACTATGCCATCACAATGGAGTTAGAAGAATCACTCGTTAACAAGCACCTTCAAAGCGACGCGTCTTCGTCGCGCGCTTGAGGTGGACGTTACCCATACTAGGAACCACCGATGGAAATTAGAAAGTACGAAGTCAAGGATCGGAAAAACCTTGTAGCGCTATGGCAAGAAGTGTTTCCTGATGATCCTCCTCACAATGAACCGAACAAAGTCATAGCATCAAAGGTTGAAGTTGATGATTTAATCTTCTTGGCTGAGCATAAGCTGGAAATTGTTGGCGCATGTATCGCAGGCTATGATGGTCACCGTGGGTGGCTGTATGCTGTTGCGGTAAAGCCCAATTTCCGTCGTCAGGGAATTGGCGCATCTGTTATACAATCTGCCGAGGAAGCACTTCGCAAACTTGGTTGTATAAAAATCAATTTGCAGATCCGATCATCGAATTCTCAAGTTCAAGCGTTCTATAGTTCCATTGGATACTTAACAGAAGAGAGAGTCAGTATGGGCAAGAGGCTGGACGCCGATGCGTAACAAAGCGGCCAAATATACTCCGGCCTCAGAAATCGAGGCCTCCGCGGGACGCGCTCCTCGTTGTTCCGCGCGCCTTTTGCCGCGGCGTTAGCCGTCAAACCATAAGACAAGAGGTGTTCAGAGTGAGTCAACAATTTACGGAGTTTTTAATAGACCGCACGGGGAACGCGCCTCGGAACTTGAGTGATTCCATCAGGCGCGTGCAGAATTGTTCTTCTGGTTTTAAACTGAGTTGGCGAGCAGGGCGTCGTGATGAAGCATACGAAACAAGCCAGGAGGCATTCGAGCATTTTGATTACATCCAGAATGAGTTTCTACGTCGTAGAGATGCAAATTCCAGTCAGCCTGACTGGAGCACCTCATTATTTAAGGCTGCGCTAGATGCTGTGGTCGGAAACATTACTTACGACATTACTAAGACGGATCAATCGTGGTTCGCGTCGTTGCCAGAAGGGTCAGGCGCGTTTCCTGCAAGTACCAGCGCCGTAGAACTAAGTCTTGTCACCGCGCTGAATAAGCTGAAACATAGATCAACGTCTATCTTTAATTTCTCCTTAACAGTCAATGGAGTCCATTTTGTGTATGTTTACGCCACCGCGGGAATGGG
>JBBSPQ010000092.1:0-7117 GCA_038258585.1 Pseudomonadales bacterium | reverse complement strand
GCTCAGTGCAAATACCCCGACCGGAACTTTCAATGCCAGCGGCGATGTGAGCTGGCAGGATGGGCTGAGTCTGGGAGTGACGTACGACCTGCGCGAAGAAGATGCCAGTGTCTACCAGGCGCTGTTGCCCGACGTACTCGTACCAGGCGCACTTGCCAGCACCGGCAACATTGAATTCAGACAGACAGGTGAGTCATATCAAGGCGTGGCGGCGATTGAATCACTAGAAGGCGATCTCAACGGCTACCCGCTGTCGGGTGGAGGCGTCTTCAACTTTGCAGAAAATAACTACGAACTGACCGATGTTCAGGTCAGCAGTGGCGGGAATCGGCTTCAGGTGTCGGGCCGTTGGGCGGATGCGGTTGATCTCAGCTGGCAACTGCAGGCAGAAGCACTGGACACGCTGTCGCCACTGCTCAGCGGTAGTCTAACAGCACAGGGCAATGTCACAGGCACTGCCGACGCCCCCCGCATCAATCTCGATGCGAACGGCGCTGACATCGTTTACGACACGATTCGCATTGGCGGCATCACGATGGATGGCAGCTACAGTGATGGCAGCAATGCGCTGACTTTCAGCGCCACAGATATTGCGATTGGGGATAACCCTGACCAGCGGATAGATTCCCTCAACGCCACCGTTAGCGGACAGCCTGCCGAACATACGCTGGAGCTCACTCTGCGCAGCCCACTGGCTCAGGCTGAACTGACTGTCGCCGGGGGTTTGAGTGAAACCGAATCAGGTCTGTGGCAAGGACAATTGCGGCGGGGCTCCATACGCTCCGAATTCGGTGACTGGCGCGCTCAGGAGAATGTCCCGCTTCGCCTTTCTGCTACCGAGATCGTTGTCTCTGATCACTGTTGGACGGAGTCTGAAAGCGCACTCTGCTTCTCGGCCAACTGGAAAGAGTCGGGCGAGCTGGAAGCCAGCGCGGAACTGCGAAACTATTCCCTTGCCGTGTTCAATCCAGTCCCACAAGGTGAGTTGGAGTCCGAATTTGAAACAGCCCTTGTCCCTCATCTCTCCTCCGGGTCAACGCTCGAAGGCACTCTTTCAGCCGAGTTCAATGCCAGCGGTCGGATCACCGACAACCCGGAAGATCTGACGCTGAGTTTCAGGGTCAGCACCGACGAGGGTCAGATTAATGTCACCACGATACAGGCAATTGATGAAGCCGCAGCCTCCGCCACTGAACAAGCGCCGCTTCCAGAACAGGAGGTTCAGGAATTTCATTGGCGAGCAGCATCACTCAACGGCAGCCGCGACAACAACAACTGGAACATGAACGCGGCCGTGAATTTCTACCAACCCAATCTGGTGGACACCGGCATGTCCGTCCAGGGTTCGGCCAATGCACGGCTGGCGATTGACCCCGACCAAAGTCTGAACGGGCAGCTCGATCTTTCCTTCGATGAACTCAGTTGGATCGGAGCGTTTGCCCCGCAGGTCGAAGATCCGCAGGGACGACTGTCGGGTAAGGCTTCAATCTCCGGCACGATTAGCGACCCAATCATCGGTGGCAACCTCACCATTGCCGATGCCTCGCTGCGTATCCCGGCATTAGGGCTCGAGCTGACTAACGTCAACACCGCTCTGGCCAGCAACGGCGCTGAATTGGTCACGCTTGAAGGCGCAGCCAATTCGGGCGATGGCACCTTACATTTTGAAAGTGAGATACAGAATCCGCTTAGCGATGAAAGAGCACTGAGCCTCACAATCGGCGGTGAGAATTTCGAACTGGCGAATCTGCCGGAGTTACATCTGACCATAACGCCGGAAATGAGCGTCACCGCCAGCCCAGCGGGGATAAACGTCAGCGGCAACTTGAATATTCCCGTCTTAGACATTGAAATAACCACCCTGCCTGAAAGCGCAGTGAACGTATCTGCCGACACCGTGTTGGTAAGCCAACCGCAAAACGAGCCGGAAATCCACAATGCCGCACAGACCGACCGCGGCATTTTTGATGGGGTGCCCATGACAGGTCAACTGCATGTCGTACTCGGCGATGACGTGCACTTCACCGGCTTCGGACTTCACACCCAGTTGGCAGGTGCGCTCGACATTACTCAGCGTGAAACCGGCGCACCACTGACTTACGGAGAACTCACCGTCGTAGTGGGGAGTTTTCAGACCTATGGACGCACGCTGGTCATTGAACATGGCAATCTGTTGTTTTTTGGCAGCTATGACAATCCTGCTCTCGATATACGAGCCGTTAGACAGGCAGAAAATGTGAAGGCCGGCGTCCAGATGAACGGCACTCTGAGAAATATTCGCAGTCAGCTGTTCTCGACTCCCACGCTACCAGACAGCGATATTATCGCGGTCATGGTAACAGGACGTCCGTTCGACGAAATCGGCGATGAAGACAGCAATGCGTTAGTGGGAGCGGTGACTAGCCTGGGTATTAATCAAGGACAGTCGCTGACTAACCAGATCAGAAACAAGCTGGGGCTGGACACTCTCGCCATCAACAGCACTGGCGACACCGCCAACAGCAGCCTGACGCTGGGCAAGTATCTGACACCGAAAATCTTTATCCGCTACGGTGTGGGTCTGTTCGAAACCGAATCCACGCTGGCAGTTGATTACTCGGTGACCGACCGCGTAAAACTGGAAGCAAAATCAGGCAGCACCCAGAGCGTCGATCTGACCTACACGGTGGAAAGATAATCGGGGCATTGCCCATTCGGGAGGATTTAATGTTTGTGCGATGTTCTCGATCTGCGCGCTGAGGAGGGGTTTGGGCAGGACACGCCGTGAACCCATCCATGGGGGCTCGGCTTTCGCCATGTGGGCGAAAGACGGTCCTGCCCAACCCCCTCCCTGGCACTCAGATCTGACTTCAGTCCAAAGCGCAATTACTTCTGCTTGGCAAGCGAGTTTGAATGCAGCTACTCAGTATTATCAGAAAGAGTATGGGTTCTGGATTCAGGTAGATACTGCATCCGGATATGTCCCGGGGGCTCTTCAAGAAGGATATGCCCAACCTGTTGATGTTGTTGTGGTCTCAATAGATATGATGCCGAGCAAGCCCTCTGACTATTTGCCGAACCAAAACCCTGCGGATTCTGCAATATATACCATAGGGTTATTCCACACCCATCCTCCTCAGCAACATACGTCCTCATCACGTCGAGTTGGGGCGGGAACTGAAGATAATACGGTTGCTAACGGGAACAAAGTTGTGGGGATTGTACGGGACTATGTGCCAACTCTTCCCGACAACCATATTCCCGCATACCATCCTGAAACCGCGAATTATTACGACTCACAATTTGGTCGCTTCAGGAGGCTGTTCCCATGAGAAATACCTTTTTAATTCCCTTGCTACTCATGTTTACAAGTTGTTCGTCGGAAGACGGCCAACCAGAGACTTTGTCTCTCGTCCAGATTGATGAAGTTAACAGCCATCGAATCACGGAAAAAATCGCCGACGCTCAAGAACAAATTATTTCCTTGGACAAGGATTGGCCGGATCCTGAAGAGGCCGCGTATTACGCGAAGATGAAGTCGGAAATGGAGACGCACCTGAAGTACCTTCAAGCTCTGGAGAGCAGCCCTTTCGCATATCATGGAGGTAAAGTTAAGCTCTTAATTCAAAGTGAGTCTCTGACTGAGGTCCAATCGAAACAATATGATCTTGTCGTCCAAGCATTGGATGCTCTGATTGAAAGGAAACTTATGCTGGAAGAAGGGATCAAGTTACTTGTGGAGGACTCCGGTGAGCAAGCGGTTGTAACTTTTGCTGCAAATGTACCGGAAGGTTCTCTCGGTCCTGACTTCAGCGCGAAGGTGACTTTTGATGGCAAAACGCGTGAAGTCACAGGAGTAACTACGGGCTGAGTGAAAAAGTAGTAAATATTATTTCTGCTACACGTCGATGAGTATGGGCCAGCAACGACTCGAACCTGGCGCCAACGGATTACGAGCGAGTGCAATCCCTAGGGAGTGTGTTGCCGGTGAGTGTGGCGGTGACCCTCAGCCGCATGGATGCGGCTGCGGAGCCTCCACGGATGGATTCACGGCGCGTCACCGCCATTCTCACCGGCAATGCACTCTATCCACAAAATAGTATTAAAACTTAGACCCAAGAACCCAAGTATCAGATCGCGCCCAAGCCTGCTCAAGGCGAGCATCTATATCAGGATCAGGAGTGCCTTTTGCGGCAAGCGCCTGCTGGATGCCAAGCAGCGACCAGCCATTGTGCGGATGCTCTTTCAGATCTTCGTTGTAGATGGTGATGGCCTTGTCGTACTCACCCACCTCAATGTAAGCAGCACCAAGCCAATGTTTCGCAGAGAATGGAATCGGCTCCGGCTCGTCGTACATGATGTTGTCATAGGCTGCTGTGGCCTGCTCAAATAAAGCCACTGCCGCTGGCATGTCACCGCGACTCCACGCAATCTCTCCTTCCAAAATCCCTACCATCACCGACAACAGATTTTTACCATCGTGGAAGCGAAATCGGTCCGTGGTGTCTTGAGCCAAACGCTGCAGATTCGTCAAGTACTCGCGTGCTTGCAGGGTGTCGCCCATCTTCAATGCGGAGTACCCTTGCGCGAAGTCCCACATACCGCCATCGATATCACTGTTAGTCGGGCGTTTGCTCACGGCCGCCACTTCGTCGAAACGACCGAAACGCACCAGAGTCAGTACGTGGTACATCGAAGTGTTCATCAACTTCTCGTAGTCTTTGCCCGCCTGAATGGCGATCGCTCCTTGTCCATCCATGCTTGCCGCAAACAGCAACATGGCGAGGTTGTGCATGGGGTAAATAGCAAAACCTTCACCCACTGCTGCTTTCTGATCGGAATGGAAGGCCATGAGGTTAGCGCGGACTGAATCGTTCCAGCGGCCGATCTCGTTCCAGGTGTGGCTAGGCATGTGATTGATGTGGCTGGCACCAGGAATCGATGTGCCGAGAAATTCGGCGCACTCTTCGGCAAGTCCGGGATTGGAAGTGGATTCGGTGGCATGCACGTACAGATGACAGGCGCCAGGGTGTCTGATGTCTCTTTCCAGAACACTGGTGAGTACCTTATGCAGACGGACCACATCGGGATCATCAAGATCGCGAGTGCCGCGTCTCTCTTCCAACAGAAACAGGGAGTCACCGTAGAGCGTCACAAGGTCGAGATCGTTGGGGTATTTTGCTGCCAGCTTCTCCATCGCGTCGGAATAGGCGCGATCCTGCTTCGCCCGATTCTCCTCGCTAAAGTTCTGCACATATCGCGGTTGCAGCGCCATGATCATGTCGGCTTCTTTTTCTGTTGCCTTGTCCAGACGTTTCAGTGCTTCGCGTTCGGCGGCGAAAGCTCGCGGCGACTCCTCGGCGGACATAGGGCCGTTCAGATAAGAACCCCACGCCCATGCTTCGCCCCAATAGCAGATTGCGCAATCCGGATCCAACCGTTGCGCCTCCCTAAAGGAGCGCGCAGCATCGACTTTGGTGAAGGCATACATCATCTGAAAACCCTGATCGAAGTACGCCTGCACGCCAGCGACTTTTGAGGATATCGGATACGTGAATGAGCCCAGGGCGACGGTGTACAGAGGGATGGGGGTCGCGAATTCTGCCGGGTCTGAAGTCGCCCCATGCTCCTGTGCGAATGCAGGTGATATCGAAGACAGTAAAGCAATAGCGATCAGACGGATTTTTTTTATTGTTGTCATATAGGTAGCCTTAAGGAGTTGAGGCGAACGGCTTGCAATTGGGAATCCCAGCGTAAGCCAAATTCAAACATCTTGTCCATGCCTGCTTGGCATCGTGTCACACTTGTCACTCTGTCGTTACTCATTGCCATCTTTCATCAACAAAATGGCCAAGAATGTGGCGCTTTCTCCATTGAGGCGCGCTGGGAGGAAAACTGAGACTTGAAGCGCGATAAACACACCCTCAGCTTGTGCGGATTGACGATAATAACTATTATAATTACTCTATAATTTCACCATGCAGAGAGAGGCGTTTCGCATGAAAAAGTTAGTTCTTACCGCACTATTGTTTGCAACATCCCATATGGCCTTCGCTGCCGAGCACGAAGTTCACATGATGACCATGGGCACCTCTGGCATGATGGTCTTTGAGCCTGCGGTTCTTAAAGTAGCGGTTGGAGACACCGTCAATTTCATTGCTACCAACCCTTCGCACAATTCCGAATCTGTAGAGGGCCTGTCCCCTGAAGGCGCAGCGACTTGGAAAGGTGCCATTAGCCAGCCAGTCTCAGTGACTGTCGATAAAGAAGGCGTTTATGTTTATGAGTGCCAACCCCATGCCATGATGGCGATGGTTGGAGTCATTGTAGCTGGTAACCCAGTTAATCTGGATGCGATAAAAGCCGCATCAGGTGATCTGAAATCCAAGTTTGTAGCCAACCAGGATCGTCTGGACACCTATTTAGCAGAGATCAAGTAAACTGCCAGACTGCCCTCACCTTCCGATTATCAGGGGGGTGAGGCAGTTTTACTCCTTTCCGGCGTAAGCCATACTAATTAACTTCCTAGCGCTGCAAGTCTTCTCTCAAAAAATATTTGTGAGAGAATGCATTTATTTAATGCCAGCAGATCAAGGAAGTAGCTCTGATGATAAACAAGACGCGTTCCGGCATTACCGCCTTTCTGAGAATGGAATCTTCCAGCGGTATATTACTGATATTGGCTGCAATTTCAGCCATGGTCATTGCAAAGTCCTCGATTGAATCCTTGTACACACAATTCATCAACATCCCCGTGCAAGTACGCTTCGGCGATCTCAATATCGCCAAGCCATTACTGTTGTGGATTAATGATGGATTGATGGCGATATTTTTCTTTTTGGTTGGCCTTGAACTCAAAAGGGAAGTGCTGGAGGGCGAACTGTCCAATCCTCGGAATATGATCCTTCCCGGTTTTGGCGCGGTGGGCGGCATGTTTATACCAGCGGCGGTTTACCTGGCTTTCAACGTCGGCGACCCTGCCGCTCAATCCGGCTGGGCGATACCTGCTGCAACAGACATTGCCTTCACCCTAGGCATCCTCTCTTTGCTGGGGTCAAAAGTGCCCACCAGCCTCAAGATTTTCCTGACTTCATTGGCGATATTTGATGACGTCGGAGCCATCGTTGTCATCGCCGTG
>JBBSPQ010000091.1:0-7148 GCA_038258585.1 Pseudomonadales bacterium | reverse complement strand
TCGGGCTGCTGCGGGATGGCGGGCGCGTTTGGCTTTGAGAAAGATCACTATGAGGTTTCGATCAAAGCTGGGGAGCGGGTGCTGCTGCCCCGTGTCCGTCATGCCGACGAGGACACGTTGATCATCGCCAATGGCTTTAGCTGTCGGGAACAAGTGGAGCAAACGACCGAGCGTCAGGCACTGCACATTGCTCAGGTCATGCAGCAGGCACTTCATAATCAGCAGGGAGCCGCTGCATCCTCGGAATCGGCTGGCAAATGAGCAGTTACTTACCCGCTCAGAAGCAATAGAGGGCAGTTGCCAGATATTCACACCACCGTCAACCCTACTGCGGTACATTTGGGGCAGATTACAAGAACTGGATCGAACGGCAACCGCACGTTCAAGTGATTTGCCTCAAAAGGAGCGGGAATGACGACGCGAATGCACATCGCTTTCCCAGGGATTGTCTTCAGCATTTTAATGCTCATTTTATTCCTGGCTTGCAGTGCCTCCGAAAGCGCTGCTGCCCCATCTCAGATCGTCACAGGGACGATTCTTGACGTGCAGACTCAGCCCATTGCGGGCGCTGATGTCAAACTCATCACCGCGAACAGTAGCGACCCGGTGTCAGAGGCTACCAGCGAAACCAACGGGCGCTATACCCTCAGCTTACCACCTTCCATTCCCGCCAGCCTGACGCTTCAGATCGAGCGTCCGCATTTTGCAGGGATTGAAATCGAACTGACGGCGCATCAGCTCGATCAACTCCGAGCGAACGAATCGCTTGTACTGCCTGATGCAACCCTGGAACGAACGACTGACCTGGGGTTTTGGATTGCCTGTGCCATCTTTGTCTTCGTGCTGGTCTTGATCGCCACTCGGAAGCTGCACCGAACGCTGGCGGCATTGTTTGGCGTGACTCTCTTGTTTGGCATCAGTTATCTGGGACGCTTCCTAAGGGCCGACCTCTTCATTTTCGACTTTGCGGGCGCGCTCCATTACGTGGATTGGAACGTCATCTTTCTGATTATGGGGATGATGATCCTCATTGCGATCATCAAAGGGACGGGTATTTTTCAATGGCTGGCATTCAGGGCGTATCGCCTCTCGCATGGACGCACCTGGTTGCTGGTGATTATCCTGATGGTAGTGACCAGTGTGGCCTCCGCTTTGCTAGACAATGTGACCACGATGCTGCTGCTGACGCCGATCACCATCCAGATTGCCGAGGCTTTAGACATCAATCCGCTCTCGCTGCTGATGCCCGAATTGATGGCCTCCAACGTCGCTGGCATCAGCACGTTGATTGGGACGCCCACGAACGTCTTGATTGGCTCGTATGCAGGACTATCTTTCAACGATTTTCTGACCAACCTGACCCCCGGCGTTATCCTGGCGCTGGTGGGGCTAATCCTCTACAGCCTGATAGCCTATCGGAAAGACTTAAAGCCGCTGGGTCACACGGCTACTCACGCTCCCGACGAGTTTGAACATCTTGCGCAGATTACCGAACGCGCTCAACTCAAAAAAGCGGGGGTGGTTGGCGTAGGAATGCTGCTACTATTTATTTTTGGCGAGAGTCTCCATTTGGTTCCGGCGGTCACGGCTTTGATGGGTGCGACTGCATTGTTGGTCTGGATACGCCCCGACGTAGATAAGATGATCGCATCGGTCGATTGGTCGACTCTGCTGTTTTTTATCGCGCTCTTTATTCTTGTGGGTTCGGTGCAGGAGGTCGGGCTGATTAGTATTCTCGCGACGCAGATTGCGCATCTGGTCGGTAGCAATCTGATCCTGACCATGCTGATGATTATCTGGTCAAGCGCACTTCTCTCGGCGGTCGTGGCAAACATTCCGCTGACGGCAGCCATGCTCCCTGTGATTGGCTACTTATCATCCACTGTGCCGGGGACGCAAAGCCATGTGCTGTTCTACTGTTTGGCCGTTGGCGCGGCGTTCGGTGGAAATGGCACGCTGATTGGTGCATCGGCAAACCTGGTCACTGCGGGCGCTGCTGAGAAGATTGGCTACCCAATCACTTATACTTATTTTCTGAAGAAAGGGATTCCAGCACTGATGATCACGCTTGGGTTAGCAACGCTCTGGTTATTCGTGCGCTTTGTGCTGTTACCCTAATCTATCAGCAGGGTGGGGCTGGAAGGCGTCGCACACTCCCCGACTCAATCGAGTGAACTGCCGGTTTTCGTTCCTTAATTGACCTGAAAATCATCTGTGATCTCCGCATAAACCTGGTTAAGCTGCTCCTGCTCACCTGGAGTCAATTGGTCTAGGCTCTGCTCATAGAGGCGAGTCGTAGATCGTTGCAGAAGTGTGCGATCCAGCGGATCATGTGAACACTCCCATAAGGTTTTAAAGACTTGCAGCAAGCGAATGGTGACTTTCGAATCGGTGTATCCATAGTGGCTGATTTGGTCAAATGCCGTATGAAATATTCTTTCAAAACCTACTGGGGTAGCAATCACGCGAAGTTGATTATCTTCGTCATAGCGATAAATCGAAGGCTGCCGCCGGACAAGCACGGCGGATAAAGCCTCGCCGAGATGGTCAATGACCATAATCGCCGTATAAGGGTCATTGATGCCAGGCGAAAGCGCGCGTACCGCGAGAGCGCTGAGCTGGATGATGACAAATTCGATATCCTGAGTGCGTGTCCGCTGACTCCCAAAGATAAATGCCTTTTGAATCTTGTCGTCGATACTGTCACCCGGTTGACTTTTTGAAAGCACCCGTACCAAAGCCTGTCCTTTAAATAAAAAGTAACCGGGCAAAACGTCGATTTGCACGACAAGCTGGTGCGCACGGGCGGTTTTGATCAGGGCCGCATCATCGACCATTTGTAAGTAGCCACTCTCCCGCGTTTTGACGACCGCAGCTTCCTGATCAAATTGCTGCAAGAGTACTTGTTGTGAGCTTTCTTGATCGGGTGATGATAATTCTTTGCCTAGCTTAGCAGGAAACAAGTTGTCAATGGTATGCATTAGGTCGTCGCTGATTCGGGCAATGATGTTCGGCGCTTGAATCGACTCTGAAACATGATGAATAAAATAGATCAGGACTGCAAGGCTGAGGATGGATAAGCCCATACCGATCAGCACGGAAATATGGGGTACGAAAATGCTGTTTTCGACGCCGCTAATCGTCCGTAAGATGAGCAGGCAGTAGATAAAAGTAGCGGTAAAAATACCCAAAACGAACTGGTTTCCCCGGTCGCGCATGAAATGTACCAAAACGAGCGGACCATACTGCTGAGAGGTGAGTGACAGCACCACCATCGTGAGCGAGAAGACCACTCCAGCGACGGTAATCATCGAACTGGCAACTGTAGACAAAACGGCACGGGCGGCCTCCGGGCTGTCCACATAAATCAGTCCACTCAGCCAGCCTAAATCAGTTCCAATCGACTGGTCGGCTTGAATGGTCAGGATCGACAGCACGACCGCCAGCACTACCATGACGGCAGGGACAAACCAGTAGCTTGAACTGAGTCTGTCTCGCACAGCAAGGAAACGATTTGTCATTTTGCCACTCCAATCCGTCAAATTGTCGGAAGTTTCGCACTTAGCGGCACTGATGCCCTATTGCTAAAGGGTGGGTGGAAGGAAGCTAAAGTATGCCTCTATGATAACTTCTTTAATCTATTGCCTCGTTCGCACTTTTCAATAGCTGCCCGACCCGCGTCCAATGCAAACCAATAACGTCACCAATCTCTTGATAGCTCATGCCTTGCGCGCGCATATCCAAGACCTTTGAGCGAAGTTGCTTTTTATCGGGATGCAGGTGAGCCGACTGGGTGGAGGCTGGAATCGGGATTGCCAGGTCGAGTTTATGCCTAGTTAACGAACTCCGCCCCTCAGGGTTATGAAGCCCTGACCTCTACAACTTGCGTTTCAGTTTTGGACTCAGCGTGGACGTCTACAAAAGCATTTTTTTGCGTATCTTGTGAGTACATAACCGACATGTAGCGGATCACTCACCTTTATTCTGCATCATTGAATTCCCGCCACGGGCTGTCTTCGTCCATTGGCTCGGATATTTTCATTGATTCCAGAAGTTGGGCGTAGAGTTGATCGGCAATATGCAGCGGCAGTTCCATGGCTTCAGCGACCTGCGCAACGGAGTCTTCCTGACGTGGATGCCAACGCTCCAGTGCACGCACTAGGGGTTGCTTCCCAGCCAGAAACGCACGCAGGGACGTGCCTTTCAATATATCCCAGTCCGGTGCGATGACTTCTTCGATACTGCTTTGAACCGACATTAGTTCGAAGATATCCGAGTCGTCTATGAAGGCATATTCGGGCTCTTCGACCCGCCCGCCATTAGTCATAAATTGAAGCGTGCCGTTGATAGCAATAACTGCTTCGCCATAGGTCCGGAAATGGTTCAATTCCAATATGTGAGCCACCTCGGTGCCGTCGATCTCATTCGCAGTCGCCTGCGATAGGAGGTTAGGATACAGGACGACACAGAGACTCCAACCCAATGGCTTTTGCTGGGTATCGACGACTCGCGCTACATGTAGCCGCCAGCACTCATCCTTCGTCCGCTCCACATGATCGTGCAAACGGTGCGACTCATAGGGATGGAGCGAGTACGCATCCTCACTCCCAAATTCGAACAGTCCTTCGAACTCGAAGAGTGTATCGTCCTCCAACTCTGTTTCGAAGGCTCGTTCTTTCACGATATCGACTACCGCGAGGAAGAAATCAAGGTTGTTATCCTGAGCAAGTTCCTCTGCGTCCTGCAAAATACGTTCGATATCGGCGTCGAAGGCTGCCTGACTGGGATACTTGCCAAAAGCGAAGAACTCTCCCTCTAGGAGGCCGTCCTCATGCAACCACCATTTGTCCAATCCACCCAAGCGGGCGATTTCCTCATCCTCATCTTCTGAAAAATAGGAGAAGCGGTATTCGATCTGGGGTTCGTTATCGACCCATCCAGCCTGTTCAACGACGAAGGCATCGCGCTCATCATTGTAGAAGGCACGCCAATAGTGTCGGTCTAGCATGATCACACTCCAGTTCTAGTGATCCAGTTGATCAAGCAGCAGTTGGTTTCGACTGTTGGAAATCCAGAGTCTATCATCTGCCAAATGGTTCAATTGCACCGGCTGTAGATGAGCTGATGCACCCTCCGGACGGAAAGTCCGAAGTTTGCGCCGATGGACTCGCTCGTTTCACCTTCGGGATAGCACGCACAGATGCGGTCGTTGCCTTCGTCTTTGGGAATATGTTTTTCAGTGATAGACTTTTGAGGGAATGGAACGCTCCAGTAGAGGCGGTCGAGCAGGCGATTGACGGCGGCGTTCAAGGAGGGTAAAGGTGCGATTCTAAGACGCATTAGGTACGTGATTTCTCTCGTCAACACATCTTAATTACTGAGATATTCTATTGACTTGATGTAAATCAGCAGAATCGAAGCTACCCGAAAAGGTTCGAATCCTATCTCCCCAGGTAGATTGGAGCAACTCACTCCGTCCGCGGCAGTCACACCACTGGATATTTCATTGTTTACCATTCCCCATCCTTCTCTACTCCCTTTTACGAACCTTTCGAATAGGCATCCGGAACGAATAATTCCAGTTCTATAGCCTCTTCAAGTTCAATCTGAGTAGGTTCTGCATCTGCAAACCACGCTTAATCATCTTTTCACCTCTTGGCTAGAGGGGACACTATGGTTGGATATTCGCCTCCCGTGTACCTGTCTACCTTGAGGATAACGGCGCTTTCAGGAATGTCATGGTCACTTTGGGACATGGGGTGAGAAAAATTTGATCATAACAGGTAGTAAAATTGATCATCCGTGTCAAAAGTTGTCGAAGTTGGCTCGGGAAACAGATTTGCGGTAAATATCCAAGACTTGGCCATGAGATCGGCAAACGACAGTCAACTTTAAGTGCGACCCATCAAATTCCATCAGCCGTCCCACCTCACGATAGTAGAATGGGCAAGATTCCTTATCCATCAGCGCCATAAAATCGGGGCATATTCGCTGTCGAAGTCCTACAGATTGTTTTTGCACGGTCGACTTGATTGGGTTTTGGGATCGTTACATGTCATTTATTTTGGTGTCAACCGTTCGTTTAGTGATCCATGGCCGTTCGCCATTTTTCTCCCAGAGAAACATTTTTGACATAGTTTTGCCTTTTGCGTCAAATTTACTTCCCCCGATGATCAATTTTCCTACTGCTTTTGTCCTATTTTGACCATCCCTATCGCTACAAACTGTTCTAACCTTAAAGTATCGAGGGAAACCTATGGAATCCTGCATGTCGGATTCATCAAGCAAGGCGCAGCGGCAAGTCAAACACACCTCAAAGCAGCGCGTTCGTTTGGATAATTTTCAATTGCAGAACGATGACGAGAAACGCTACTTGAGCGACAAACGGCTTTTCCCCAGACATTTCACACCTCGCTCATGTCTTTAGAGGAGTAACACAACCAATGCAACCCCGAAAGGTTCCTTCTACTGTCATTCTTACAAGCCCTCGCAATCATTCCCCGCGGGTGAGGGCTAACTATCTGACTAACTCATTTGATGTTAGTTCTACAGGTGTTGACCTTGTATCCGCCTATCGCGCGCTTCTTGGGGCGTATCTACGTTCCGATAAAATAGCGTCCAAGTCGCCGCCTACACCTTAGCCAGGCAGTTTCGAGGTCATGCCGTATACTTGAAAGCATCTGGATTTCTTGTCATTGTACGTTTTAGCGCGTACAATGATTAAGTAGTAAGGATTGGCATGACCGAGGAGCTTCTAAGTACACCAGAAGCAGCCGAAATAGCAAAGGTACATGAGGACACCGTACGGCGTGCCATCAAATTCGGCTATTTGCAGGCTCAGCAGGTAGGACGTACTTGGGTGATCAAGCCCAGCGACCTGCATGTATGGATGGACGCAGGCAAGCCGAATCACCGCCGCAAGTCTACGCGAAAGGAAAATTCTGAGAAATAACGGGAGCAAGAGGGTACTGGCGACGCCAGTAAATGCAAAGCCGGGTGCGAGCCTAGGAAACTGACACCCGGCTTTTAGTCCAGACGACAATCTAGACCTAAGGGAATTCTACCACTATGCCTGCCAAGCGGAAATATCAGCCGCAGCAAAGCGCTGAGACGCCCATGCTGCCCGGCGCGTTACCCCTAGACCGTCC
>JBBSPQ010000090.1:0-7157 GCA_038258585.1 Pseudomonadales bacterium | reverse complement strand
TGATCGCTATCTGGTTCAGGGAATTTGACTCTCAATTGAATCAAATCCCTGAATTTCAAAACAGTCTCCTCACATTTCATACAACAATTACATCTAACATTACTATAAAGGAAATCTAGTGATACTAGGGCAATGATTACCCTACGTTTTAACTAACCCAAATCACATATTATAAGTGGATTATCAAACCTCCGATCTATAAGTGATGGTTCTAAATTTGGAAAAACAGTTAATCTAGTGCAACATCAATAGAGTGGTCTGGAATAAAACGCCGAAAACATGCGACAGCAAGCCATTACATTCCAAGAACCAGTGTTGATCTTGCACTAGGAACAGAGGAGAATCATGCCAATAAAAGTCCACCTTCTTCAAGTAAAGGTATATTTTGAGTTTTAATCTGAGGTTAATCTGATGAAACTTGGGGAACTTGCTGAACGCACCAATACAACCGCCTCGCTCATCCGCTACTATGAGCAAGGTATCTTACCGAAACCTGAAAGCATGAGTGATCAACGCCGATATGATGAGAAGGTTCTGGAGGAACTCAAAGCTATTAAAATTGCACAGAATATTGGGTTCAGCCTTGAGGAAATCAAACTTCTGTTGGAAACCTTTCGTTCAAGTGAGGAGCCATCCGAGGAGTGCAGGAATGTGACACAACAAAAGCTGGTGGAAATTGACAAGATTATCGCGGAAGCTCAGGCAATGAAACAAATTTTGGAGCATGGTATCAGTTGTCATTGCACATCACTTCAAGGCTGTTATTTGCAAGATGGTAAATAGCAGAAAGTTAGATTGGATTTCAGTCAGATAGCATCAGTAAACACGGGCTTAATCTTGATAAAAATGTTGTCTAAAAGTGCTTATTAAAGTGTCGTATAATAGGTATAATGTTACGGTTTAAATCCATTCCTGAACCAGACTGTCGAACGAAAAACTGAACTCACAACTCCCCCGCAAGATCAGGGTATAATGAAGATAAACTGAATTCAATTTGTTGGCTGAAAAATCACTATGCCAAATGAAGATCGTTATCATCCTGTTGTCTTGCAATGTTTAAAGAAGGCAGGCTGGTCTATTGTTAAAGAGCAGGAATACATCTCGATTGGTACCCACAATGATACCAATCGTCACTTGTATATCGACATCAAAGCACAGCGTGATGACGAGCAACTGGTTCTCATCGAGGTTAAAGGATTAGAACGATCCCCGGTTCATGAACTGATAGAGCTATTGGGTCAGTATCTGATTTACCGTATTGCACTGGATTATCTAAGCATCAAGATACCACTCTACATAGCCATTTCCGAAATTGCTTATCAAGACATTATCCAACACGTTCTTGGACAAGAGATGATGAGCCGTTATGCTATCCCCCTTCTTGTTTTTGATCCCGTTACAGAGGAGATTGTTAAATGGATACCAGAACTCTAAAACAGATTCTGATAGAAGAGATGCAGAAGTATGCTGGTGAGGGGCTAAATGCCTACAGCTATCTAATGGAAAATGAAATAGAGAATTTATACACGATTGTGGATATTGCCAATGTTCGTGGAAAACGTATCATCGGGACGGTTCTAGTAGCACGTCTCAGCTATGACAAGATTATCATTGAGCTTGACCATAACAATAAATTACTTGCAGATGCTCTGACGGCACGCGGTGTTCCCGAAGATCAACTGATTCTCGCTTATCTTGATACAACAATCCCAGCATAGACACGTTCTGTGTCTCAAAAAGTATACGATACCGTTGGCGAACTCATGTAGAGATATAAAGGACATTAAAAGTGGCTATAATCGTGAAAAACGAACTAGAGTCTGCCATGTCCCTTCAACTAGGCTAGAGTTTAACATCTGTGAAACGAAAGCTCACTAGATTAATGGGAGATGAGCTGTGTTCAATCAGGAAGCAGTTTTCGAGTGGTCACATAGTAATGAAGACTGGAAGGTGAACCATATTTGAGATGATGCAGTGAGATATGCCGTATAGATACGCCAAGTTCCAATAGCTCAACCATCCGCTCACTGTCCCTGTCATAGATACTCTTCTGAATAGTCCCCTTAGGTTTGCCAAGCTGTATTCCCTGAGCCTTATTCTGGGTCGCAGGCAATTTTGGAACCTATCGTCAGAGTGAACTCAATGTTATCAAAAAGTGACAGAAATAGGCGTGTATAATCGTTTTATACATGGCTATTTAAAGTCCATAAAATATGTTTAAGGCTCAAATTAACCTACTCTGACGTTTGTGGCGCTTTTTGCCTGCGACCCATAACTGATTTCTCGGATAGATACTAAGACCAATTCAGCCAGATTCATCTTTTGGGATAGTGTTGGTCAAATGTTCAATGGTTATGATTTGCGCGCCCGCTTAGCCGCTTTTTCGCGCCAGTCGTGCGCGAATGGCTCCAGTTCAGCTAGCCATTGAAGCGTTTCACGATCAGGTTTACCGAAAAATGTGCGATTGATATATAGCACTGGCGCATCGGGATGCGGACGTTCAATCGTTTCAAAATCATCGCCAATCATGAATTTACCGGGTTGTAGCACGCGCAACAAAAAGCCACGCCGATTTGTCTGTTCAATCAGTTTGACGAAATCAGGGATATCGATTTTCTTCGCTTGTTTGTAGCAAGGTGTTCGTGGCTGTGTAATTTGTAGTAGCGCCGTGCCACAGCGGATAACATCCCCAATGCAGATAGTCTCATCCTGATACCCTTCAAGAACGACATTCTCGCCAAAGGTGCCGAGGGGGAAATCCTGCCTGAAATAAGCATTCCAGAAACGATAATTATCCACTGACTGACAGCATAACGCTCTGTCAACATCGTAGCCCGTTCGTTCATCCCCTTCGAGTCCTATAGTGGATATTTGGATGGGGGTGTTTACCACCTCTTTATAAATCCCCGTTTTCCATGACTTGCCCACCGCATCAACATGCGTGCGAACCTTCCCTGTCTGGATATGCAGAACCTTGCCAGATTATAAAGTCATCATAAGCTCCCATACATTTTTGACATGCGATATATACCGCGATATACTGATATATACAAGTACCCGTGAAGAGAAAACCTAATGCAGCAGCACTTCATTAACGAAATTTTCGCACAACCCACTGCACTTGCTCACTTGCTGACTTATTATGAAGCTCATAAGCCGCATTCCTTGAAAGCTCAGAGTGAGCATGATGGGGTGTTGCTTACAGGCATGGGGGCTTCTTTCCACGCCGCATCAATTGCCACTTATCAGTTGCAACGTCAGGGTATCTTCGCACAGGCAGTAGAAGCGATTGAGATTTTAAACTATCCGGGTGTGACACCCCAGAAATGCTCGACCCTGATCTATATTTCGCAAAGTGGGTCAAGCGGTGAAGTTGTCCCGGTCTTTAACAGCCTGCCCGCAGGTGTCGAAAAGATAGGTATCACCAATGATGTCGATAGTCCACTCGGTCAACACGCTGATTTCACTCTGCCGTTGTGCGCGGGAGAAGAGCTGACTGTCGCCACTAAAACCTATCTCAATTCACTGGCAATCCTTGGTTTGTTGGCGGGAATTAATCCGCAAGCGTTGTGGGATGTCAGTGTCCACATCCAGAAACTTCTGGAAACTGCGGAACAAAACCGCTCCTTATGGCTTGATACGTTTGTTCCCATGAAAATGCTCTATTTTCTGGGTCATGGACCGCACGCCTTTACTGCGCGCCAGAGTGCGATGATGGTCGGTGAATGGGCAAAACGCCCGGCAATGTATGCCAGTATTGGTGCGTTCCGGCACGGTTTTCTGGAAGCCATAAAACCGGAAACCGGTATTGTTATTTTTGCTCCTGTCGGGGTTTCCCAGCAATCCGCATATGACCTCGCAGATGAGTTGACCAGCTACGGCATGACCGTGTTGCTGGTTGAGCATGGTTATAGCCGTCGTCCGGATGAAACACCTAAAGCCTCGACACTTGAAGACGAATTGCTCGCGCCAATGCTCGATATCATTCCAGTGCAGTTGTTTGTCGAGGCGCTGGCGCGTGAAACAGGGGTAGGAATTGGTTTTCGCTACATCAGCAAGGTAATTAAACATCTATGATCGATCATTCGAACCTGCCGCTCTATGCACAGCTCAAAGCCACCATTCTTGATGACATTCGCACCGGCACATTGACACCCGGTGGGCGACTCGCTTCGCAACGCGACTTGAGTGAACAGTTCGGCATGAGCCACATGACTGTCCGCCGCGCTTTAAACGACCTGCTCAATGCGGGAGTTATTTATACCATTCCGGGAAAGGGAATGTACGTCAGCACGAGTGAAAAAGTCGAAGCGGAAAGTGGACCCTTCGTCAGCTTCACCGAAGAGATGCAACAGCGCGGGCTACAAGGCTCCAGCATGTTACTGGAAAGTAACATCGTCCTTGCCAATACAGCACTCGCAAAAATCTTCAAAATAGACACCGATGCGCGGGTCATCGTTCTTCACCGTTTGCGTCTTGCTGATGGTGAGCCGATTGCGCTTCAGAAAGCCCACTTGCCCTATGCACGTTTCCCTGATCTGCTGACGCACGATTTCAGCGTCGAGTCGCTCTATGAAGTTCTGCGTCACAAGTACGGGATCACTTTCGCCAGAAGTAACTACTCGGTCGAAGCCGCCCTTGCTGAAGCGTGGGAAGCTGAGCACTTGCAACTGTCGCTACCTGCCGCCCTGCTTATTACCGAGCAGACGACAGAAGAAAATGATGGGACGGTCATCGAACACGTACGGTCAGCTTATCGAGCAGATCGCTACAAAATACGATCCGACAAAGGACAATAGAAGGATTTTTCGCATGAATAGGGCTGGCATCGGAAATAAATTGACCTCTACCACTGACCTCGTTATCGCACTAAGCGACATTGTTAAATGACATCTTACTATCTGGGGATCGATGTGGGTGCTTCAAAGAGTCAGGCGCTGATCGTCAACGCGGCTGGTGAGACCCTCGGTTGGGGGAAAGCCGGCGCGGGCAACCATGAACAAGTGGGTTTCGACGGGCTGATCGCGGTGCTGAATGCAATCACCGATGAAGCACTTGCTCGGGCATCCATCACACGCGACCAGATCGCCGGAGCAGGCTTCGGGCTTTGCGGCTACGACTGGCAGTCCGAACACGAAGCCCACTTGCAAGCCGTCGCCACGCTCGGTCTGAACTCCCCCGTCGAGATTGTGAATGATGCCGTCATCGGACTTGTTGCCGGTGCGGAAGCTGGTTGGGGCGTATGTGTCGTATCTGGAACCAGCGCTAACTGCTGGGGACGCGATACGGATGGTCGTCACGGTCATGTCGTTGGAGTTGGTCAGATGTTTGGAGAAGCCGGTGGTGGTGGCGAACTAGTCCAGCGTGCGCTGTGGGCGATTGCACAGGCATATACCCGAATTGGAGATCCCACTCTGCTCACCGACATCTTTATGCACCATGTTGGCGCGTCCACTGCTGAAGATTTGATTGAAGGGTGCAGTGACCACCGCTATGTATTCGGCGCGCGGGACTCCGGACTTGTCTTACAAGCTGTAGAGGCGGGAGACAAAGTTGCTCAAGCACTCATCCAGTGGATCGGTACTGAACTGAGCAAGCTTGCCATTGCTGTCATCCGCCAGCTCTCGCTACAAGATGCATCCTTTGATGTTGTTTTGGCGGGCAATTTTTATCGGAGCAGTCCGGTAATCGAAGATACTCTCACCAGCCACGTTTTGCAGACAGCCCCTCATGCACGAATCGTTCGGCTTCATGCCGATCCAGTCGTGGGGGGCGCATTGTTAGGCATGGAATGTGCAAGATGTGATCCAGCATCGATTGCTCACGCACGAGTTGTGCTGACCCGGTAATCAGTTGGTTTCTAACAGTGTGTTAAATGGTAAGTTGTCATTTTGACGCTTCCTTAACTAAAACTAAAGTTGTTATCGTTTTTTGAAAGAAAGGTAATACTATGTTAACAAAATTTAGGCTCTTCACGATCATGCTAGTTGCGCTGATGCTGGTGCTGGCACCAACGGCGAGCGCACAGAACGAACCTGTGATTATTCGCTGGTTCGTAGGACTTGGCACCGGTATCAACCCGGATCAAATCCCCCCGCAGGAACAAATTGTCGCTGACTTCAATGCATCCCACGATAATATCCAGATTGAAGTCACCTTCGTTGATACATCCGCCGCGATTGATACCTTGAGTATCCTCATCGCATCCGGGGATGCACCCGATATTGTCGGACCTGTGGGGGTGGAAGGTTCAAATGCCTTCGCTGAGGCGTGGCTTGATCTGCATCCACTCATTGAATCAACGGGTTACGACTTAACACAATTTGACGAGCAATCCATCGATTTCTACTTTATCGAAGGTGAAGGACAGGTTGGTTTGCCCTACGCCGTATTCCCGTCATTCATTATCTACAATACCGCTTTATTCGACGAAGCCGGGCTGAACTACCCGCCAACCGAATTCGGTGCTCCGTATGTGTGGAGTGATGGCACTGAAGTTGAGTGGAATATTGAAACCATGACGGAATTAGCGCGTCTCCTCACCGTAGATGCGAATGGCTACTTCGCAACCGAGCCGGAATTTGACCCCAATGCAGTCGAACAATTCGGCTTCCATGGCGTTTTCCACAGCGCACGCGGTCATGCCTCTCTCTTCGGCGCTGGCAATGTGGTTGATGAAGAAGGCAATGCAGTTATCCCTGACCACTGGCGCGATGCCTGGAATTGGTACTACGACGGCATGTTTGGCGAAACGCCTTTTATGCCAACTGAACAGATCGCATCGGGCGATGCATGGGGAAATGGCAACACCTTTGCGTCGGGTCGCGTGGCTATGTCGACGGCGCATCTGTGGTACATCTCCTGCTGTTTGGGTGATCAGGTGACGGAATGGAATATCGGCGCTGTTCCCTCATACAATGGAACAATCACAGCCAAGCTCCATGCTGATAACTTCCGCATTCTGGAAGCAACAGAGAATCCTGAAGAAGCGTTTGAAGTCCTGATCTATCTGACAGACGAGCGCGGTGCTGATCTGCTTCAGGTTTATGGTGGTATGCCTGCTCGCCTGTCTGAGCAGGAAGCCTTCTTTGAGACCTATGCCCAGTCCTATCCTGAAGACATTCACTGGAATGTGGTTACGTCAGCACTCTCCTATG
>JBBSPQ010000089.1:0-7186 GCA_038258585.1 Pseudomonadales bacterium | reverse complement strand
TGTCCGTCTGCAGCTCGGTGCGGTGCAACTTCTGCGAGAAAGTCATGCTTTACCTTGGCGCGATCTTCTTCCCGAATCAGCGACAGATCATACATATCCTGAAACCACAGCCAGAGTTGCTCCGGCATAAACCTGCGCGTACGAGGGATATCGTCAATTGTAATCTGAGTGAATTGAGGCGTGAGCAACTCCTCGATTCCTTCGCGTGAACGAGTCCGCTTGTCACCGAAACGCAGACCTATGTGAGCGTCAAGCCGAGGGTAGCGTTTCAGACAATCGAGATAGACAGAAAGCCCTGCACTTTGTGGCGAAGGCGCTCCAACAATGGCGGCGAAGGTTGCACCGGGTTTTAGTACACGCGCAATTTCGGCTACCACACTCTCGACATTTTCGAAGAGCATCAAAGCCATGTGGCTCAGCACGTAGTCCAGCGAATCATCAAAATGGGGCAGGTGCTGCGCTCGCGAAATTTGCAGCGTTGCCGTCGTCGGTAAGCGCGATCTGGCAACGCTGAGTTCGGCGTTGCTGATATCAACACCGAATAGCGTCACTTGTGATCCGAATGCCGAGTGCAGTTGCGAGAGTAGGTAACCATCGCCACACGCCAGGTCGAGTATGCGAACTTTTGACTCGGTTGGTTCAACCACACCCGTCAGAATTTCGTAAGTGGACCCATAGTCGCATCCGTTCGCTGTGACTGGCAACGCTGATAAAGCTTTGGAGGTCAGGCCCGTTGTCGTGTTGTGGAAGTCAGTAAGAAATGTTTCCAATGGCGACGACAACGATGGCCTCCTTATTTAGCTGTACCTTTAACTTCGATGAATCGATGGCACACCGTTTTCGACGGTGAAAGATTGTAAGACGCTCAGTTTACCACTTCGATCGGAAATCTTATCCACCTTCATGATATCGGTGCGCCATTCATTGGCCGTGATCGAAAAGACCTGATAGCCACGATGTCCGTTGGCATAGAGCATATGGGGACTGCGCGACAACACCTTGTTGAAATCCGGCCCCTTGGTCTTGAGATCCTGTCCATCGCCAAGCGAACTGATTGAGGTACACACAAACTCAGCGGCAACCGGGTTCTTGTCCAACTCGTCATCCCGCGCCGGCAGCTGCAATACAATATTTTGATGAACGTCTCCGGTAGAGATAACGACATTAGACAAATTTTTGTCCTGAATGGCTTTAACTAGGTGCTGCCGCGATTGCGGATATCCCGACCAAGCATCCATGGAACCCGCAATCTGTTCTGAATCGGATTCCTGCGGGTTGAAAGGCGAAACCACTACCTGCTGTGCAATCAGGTTCCAGTGATAAGAATCCTCCAGGCCATCAGCAAGCCACGCATGTTGACGTCGCCCTAGAATGGAACCTTTGCTCAATTCACTCTGGCTTCGGCAATTTTTGTCACCGGATTTGTCGCAGATCTGATCATCGCGATACTGACGCGTGTCCAACAGATGGATACGCAGCAGGCGACCGTAGTCCAGTCGTCGATACAGCTGCACAATTCCGTCCTTCGCCATTTGCTCCTGACGCACTGGCATGTTTTCGTACCATGCCTGCATTGCGGCATACCGACGCGTCAGAAACTGATCGGGAGCGGTGCCGTCCTGATCGTGATCCCCCGCCCAATTATTGTCGACTTCGTGATCGTCGTAAGTGATAAGAAACGCGGCGGCGGCATGTGCGGCCTGCAAGTCTTCGTCCTTTTTATATTGCGCGTAGCGCAATCGATAAGCGTCGATTGTCGTAGGCTCTGGGCCAAGATGCGGTCGCACGGTTGGAATTATCACGCGCTCACCATCGCGATTTACGAATCGTGCAACCTTTCCTTCCGGACCTTCATAGATATAGTCCCCATAATGGAATATCGCATCCAGATCTTTCTCCTGCGACAGATAGCGGTACGCAGTGTAAAAACCATGTTCGTAGTTCTGGCAGCCTGCAACACCGATTCTCAGCGTATTCACTTCCGCCATCGTTTCCGGTGCTGTTCGAACTGTTCCTACTGTGCTGACAAAACTCCCATGCCAGAAGCGATACCAGTAGCGTCTTGACGGCAATAAATCATTTAGCTCAACGTGCACGGAGTGTCCTAAGTCAGGATGCGCGTCGACAACTCCAGTGCGCACGATGACCTGAAAGTTTTCGTCGCTGGCCACTTCCCACGTCACTGAGTAAAGCGCGTCATCAAGACCGCTACCCTTTTCTAATGGTTGCGGTGCAAGACGCGTCCAGAGCACAAAACCGTCGGACCATGGATCGCCAGAGGCAACACCCAATGTAAATGGAAAGTCGGTTGAATCAGCCGCTTTCGCGACAGAAATTCGCAAGGCGGATAACACGGCTAACTGACATAACGTGCTAAGTAAGGTGCGACGGGAAATATTCAAGTATGACTCCTTGGCGCCATCAACTCTGTGGCATGCAATCGAGCACATGCCACGGTGGTCATTGCGCAAAATAGATCAGAGAAGATAGGTAAGATGGAGGAACCAGGAGCTGCCGATTTCCAACTCGGCACGATTCTGATCCTGATTTGGGCCTGTCAAACGGTTCCGGTTATTGCTGAAAATATTGCGACCTTCCAAGCGCAGCATCCACTGCTGACTAATGGCCCATTTCAAAGTCAGGTCTACTGTATCGAACTCATCGTTCGATACGTCTTCCCAAGGCACAGCGCCAAAACTGTCGACGTATTCACTCTGGTAGTTATAAGCCAGACGAACTTCCGAGCCCTCACCAATATCGTAGAAAACAGCGGCATTGCCCGCCCACTTCATCTGATTCATCAAGTCATCGCGCTTGCGCTTTTGACCATTGAAATAGTAGGCTGTTTCGCCTTCGGCATAGATCATGTTAGCTGAGGCACCTAGGCGATCTAGTGCTGGCATTAGATTGCCAAACGTGTTGTTGACCAGACCAAGTTCCAAGCCGCGATACGTCGTTGTTTCGCCATTGATTGGGCTAGTAACCTCCCAGTTCGCTCCACCGATTACTTCCCGGCTACTGATGCGCAGGATGTCATCTTTCACGTCCTTATAGAAAGCCGACAGAGTGAACATGCCCTCGCTGTTATTAAAGAAAAATTCGTAGGCAGCATCCAGGTTAGTAGACTGTCGTGGCTTCAGATCGGCATTACCTCGGCTGATAGTGAAGTCATCTTGATTGATCTGTTCAACCGCCGCGATGTCGTTAGGATTAGGTCTGCCCAGTGTTTCACTGGCGCCAAATTTGATTCGGCTCTTGTCCGTCAGACGCCACAAGCCGCTCAAGTAGGGAAGCAGTTCACTGTAATCGCCTTTCTTGGTGACGAAGTCAGGTTGCAGAACACCATTACTTATTTGAGCCATGGTAGCCTCAAGCTCTGTTCTGTCCAGACGCAATCCGCCTTTCACGAAAAATGTCTCATTGGTATAACTGACACTTCCGTAAACGTTGAACACATCTTCCGTATAAGAGTAGTCATCCCGGTAAGAATTTTCGGCAGAAACAAAATCATCGACTAGCACCTTCTGCGGCACGGTTTCATTCCAGAAAGTTTCTTGATCAATCCACAATACCGGGTAGGGGTATCCTGGCGGAATGAAGTCGGGAACAAAACTGATACCGCCCAGCGTGAGCTTGGAATCCCGTTTATAATTGATACTGGTAATGTCCCTGACCAGTTCCATCTCGCGGTAGGCCAGACCTGCCTGGAAACCAAGACCCAGATCTCCGGGCTCACTGTTGTAACTGTAGTCAAGATGAGTATCAAACACGTCCTCGTCAGCGTCACGCCAATCACGAGCCGCATTGAAGAGCGTGAAATTTTCTGGATTGATATAGGCTTCAGGGTCGGTCAGCGTGAATGGCTGATCACTGCTTTCGGTGTCGTACCCCAACGGTTTGTTAGGTGTATAGCGGAACGCCATCAGCGGGCGTTCGGACAAAAAACTGGCCGACGAATAGCCGGTGTTAAAGCGCAGTGTGCTTAGCTGACCCAGCGTCAGTTCGGTATCCCACTGCAGGCCTTTATTGTCACGCTCAAAAGTATTGTAGCGCCACTGAGTGTCGGTCTGGCGGTTACGAACGGTTCCCGATGTTGCCGTCTGATCTTTAGCCTGATCAAAACTGAACACGCGAGTACGGTTGCGGGTTTCTTGCTCAGTGGCAAAGTATGCATAACCGAACAATGAACTTTTCAGATTGTCAGTCGGTTGATACTCCAGATTTATCGTGCCACCTTTGTTCTCAAATTTATTGGTGTAGTTCAGGGCATTATATTCGTCCGGCATCGTGTAGCCGTTCCAGTCCGGACTCTCGGGGTCAGTCAATCCACCCTGATCATCGAAATACAACAGGAACGGTCGAGTGATATTCGATTGCGTACGAGGTCGCTCGTTCCACGATGCGCTCACTACTACTCCAAACTGTTCCTCTTCTCCGAAGCGAGTGGAGTACGAACTATCGACGCCCATTCCATAGCCCGAATCCTTGCTATCTCCGCCACTATTATCATCTGGCACATCCATGTAGGTTGAATAGCTGCTCGACACATTGACAACGCCATGATTCTTTTCCGCGCCATCGAAGGCGCTCAATGGCACCATGTTGATGTAGCCCCCCAGCGCGCCCGACTCCTGATCCGCTGTGAACGACTTGAATACCTGCAACTGCTTGACTGCCTGACCTGGAATTACCTGAAGGTTAACCCGACGGCTCCCCTCTCCCAGATCTCCAGTAGTTGCTACTGTCAATCCATTAAACGTTATAGGAACCAGATCTGGATCGATGCCACGAACAGAGGCAAACTGGCCTATATCATCGTTGTAGATTGTGGTTACGCCGGCAATCCGTCGTAGTGATTCGGCTATAGTGACGTCAGGCAAAGCGCCTATGTCATCCTGTGACAACGAGTCCACTATAGTCATCGACTGACGGCGGGCTTCAATTTCCCGAGTGTTTTGCAACATGGAGCCACTGACAACGATTTCCTGAATCTCCTGCGCGTTGCTCAGTGAATTCAAGGACAAAAGTGCGACGGCAGAACCAACAAGAGCGCATATTTTTTTACGGCAAAAGTGCGTTGGTTTCTGTAGTGGGAATGCATGTAAGAATGTAGTAGGTGACATTAGGCGCCTCTTTTTGTGAACAATGTCTATCCCCGGAAAGCGTGGGTTTTCTCCGAGACGAATTTCTTAGCTATTTACCGCAAGAGAATTGAATTACACGGCGGTCATTACTAGCGCTTTTTAAGGCAGAAATTACCGTTGTAATTTGAGAGCCGACGAACGCATAAAGCCAGCTGATTCTCGTGGTACTAAGAATGCTGGTAAGTCTATTTCGCTTGGATGACAGAATGATGAAGAGACTTTGACAGTTTTATAACAATTGTGGTTTGCGAAAATTACCCAACCCACGAGTTTGGCTTTGATGAAGGGATAAAGGTGACCATTGGCAGCAATGAACTTCTTGCCCATGGAGAGGTGAATCAAGTGCTTCTGGCCCTTTAATTCACTGCGCCAACAGACACAAGTTGCGACCTTGTGCCTTAGCCAGGTAAAGCGCCTCGTCCGCGCGGCGAGTCAACGCGAGAAGGTTGAAGTCCTTCATTCTGGACATCGCAATCCCAATGCTAACGGTCAAAGGAATCGCTTTTCCGTTATAGATAAAGTTTGCTGCAAAAACCCGCTCACGAAAACGTTCGGCAATTTCCACAGCAACTTCTTGCTCGACGTCCGAAAGTAGAATCAGGAATTCCTCACCTCCGTATCGACAGATAAAGTCGTGTTCCCGAGAGGCTTCTACCAATAGAGTCGAAAAATGCTTAAGTGCCGCGTCCCCTGCTTCATGACCGTGAACGTCATTGATACGCTTGAAGTAATCAATGTCCATCATCAGTAAGGCCAGATTTATATTTTGGGCTGTCGGCCTTCCAAGAAACGTTTCTAGTAGCCTCTCGAACGCACGACGATTGAGAAGGCCGGTGAGTGGGTCAACCATCGCCATACGCAATAGTAATTTCTGATGAACCTCGGAGGTCATCATGACCACCCCGATGATAAGGAACATGCTGCGCCACGAATCCAAAAACCACATTGTTGCAGTAAAACTGATGTAATCAGGATCGGATGCAAGATCTTCGGACGAAATTGCGTGATAGAGCAGAACAAGCTGGGTCGCAATTCCCAACGCAATGCTGAAACCCAGCAATCGCATCCCGTAATTGGGAGAATACTCGGGTTGGGGACCTCGTCGGCGCCGAAACCAACTTAGAATCAACAGTAATTGAACAAAATACACAGAGCTGAAAAACCCTGACGCGAGTACGGTGCGGACGGCATCATTCTCTCGAAATAAAGAGACATAGCCTACGGCAAGCACCGCCGCTGCTGTCGCCAGCCAAACTACAGAGAGTAAGGCTGGAATTCGCATATTCCAAAACAGCAGGAAACCCTGAAGGCCTAACGCAATTCCGACAAATAGTCCGAGATAGGTTAACGCGAGAAAGGCGTTGTGCACCCCCGCAAATAACGACAGCACACTCCCTACAAGAACCAGTGCATAGGAAAAGAAGAAGTACTTCAGCCCTTCTTTCTGCCGGTTTCCCCTCCAGTTGAAATAGAACACGACCGTGCCGGTCAGGCAGATAAGTGCGTTTACAGCAAATAGTGTGGTCTGATCTAACACAAGGAGTTTCCTTCATTAGCGCTGGAGGCTAGCTGACAGGGGGGCAGTGAGCTTGCAGCAGGATAAGGTCTATTCCAGATTATGTCCATGTGAGGGAAAGTAGCAGGCTATTGAGCCAGAGAGGGGAAGGAGTCCATGGGGTGATTGAGTAGCTCCTCGAATCGGATTGCACCCTCCCATTTTACTCCACCGCCAACAGGCACCTGTTGCGACCCTGAGCCTTGGCCTGATAAAGCGCATCATCAGCTTTTCGAGTCAAAACGAGAAGGTTGAAGTCCTGCAAACGTGACATCGCAATCCCAATGCTAACAGTCAAGGGGATGATCTTGCCGTTATGTACAAAGTTATCTTTAGCAACCCGCTCCCGAAAACGTTCGGCAATTTCCACAGCGACTTCTTGCTCAACGTCCGAAAGCAGGATCAGGAATTCTTCACCCCCGTACCGACAACAGAAATCCTGTTCCCGATACTCCTCCAACATCAGATTCGAAAAATGCTTCAGCGC
>JBBSPQ010000088.1:0-7191 GCA_038258585.1 Pseudomonadales bacterium | reverse complement strand
GCAATGGAGCAGAAAGTCGCGCTGCAATGCGGAGATTATTGAATGCGGTTCGCCGCTCCTCATGTGCCTTTGTGTCGCTCAATCGCTCGGGTGCTCCGCTGGCCTCCCCTTTTCATGCCTCGGCGTCCACTCAAATTCAACTGCGCCAAATCCGCTGGATGCGCCAATGGGGGATCGTTCATGGTTACCTGACCCGCGCCACTATCACGAAGCTCAACGGAATTGATTGCAACCAGTTTGCGACGTTACGGTTTAATGCTCCCAAACCGGGAGAGCGCTTGCAATGATAATTTGTGTCGTGATTCCATTTTTTGTCGCCGAGGTCGAACGGCAGCTCAAGCCCGCGTTCGCTGATGAACTGCTGGTTTTGAGTGATAACACACGGACTGTACGCCGGGTTGTCGCGCTGTCGAAACAGGCTGCACAATGCGAGATTCAGTCAGGAATGGTTCTGCGCTACGCGCAAACGCTCGTTCCAGAATTGCAGGTTGCCGCTTTGAATCCGCTGCATTATCGACCAAAGATGGATGAGCTCCTCACTGTATTCGCGAGGTGTTCAGATCAGGCCGAAATCGTTTACAATGGATGGGGTGCGGGTGATCCCAAAACGCTGCTCAGTGTGCAATCCGCGCAATCGCCCTTCAACCCGTTGATCGCATTCCTGGATGTAGGAGCCTTGAAAGCGCGAAGCCTGTATGACCTGGGGAAATTCTTACAACACTCCCTGGAACTTCATCAAGTCGTGTCACAAATCGGGATTGCCTCAAACCGCTTTACGGCCTGGGTAACCGCGCAAGCGACCCGGGAGCATACGGTCTCGTTTGTCAACGCGGGTGAGGAAGCCTGGGCACTCGCCTGTCACCCCGCATCCCTACTGCCACTCGATGAAAAAGTGTTAGAGCGGCTGGATTGGATGGCTATTCGTACCCTCGGCGATTTCGCGCGGCTTCCCAGCGCTGCGATCCGCCCTCAGTTTGGGAAACCCGGGCAACTCGCCTATCGACTGGCAAAAGGGATGGATGCAACGCCAATTCCAAAGCTGACCCAGGTACGGGAATTCAGCCGTGATCTCAAGTTCGAAGGCGAGGTGATGGATCGACAGGTGATTGATGCCGCGATCAACAAGCTATCCGCTGAAGTAGCAACTGCACTGGAACGAGCCGCCCAAACCGCGCGCAAGCTGCGTCTCACACTCGATCTGAACCAGCGAGGCGCTTGTGAATTGGAGGTACGCCTGCGCCGACGAGCCAATACTGCACCGCAGTTTCACAATGCGCTTAAAGTCTTACTCGACCGAGCAAAAATTACTGTCCCCATCGCTGGAATTGCCATCACGGCTGGAGATATTGTGCCGCTGGCAGCGCAGCAATTGGAACTCTTCCCCGCCATGCGCGTGGTCGAGGCTCGACAAGCAGTCCTTGAGGATCTGATTGGGCGGTATGGGGAGAATCGGTTTTTCACCGCATCTATCGTTGACGGGGCGTCGCTACTTCCCGAGGAGCAGGCCGAATTTAACCCGGTGGAAGTCGCATGACCATCGTTATTCCGGTCGACAATCAGACGATGGATGTTCGGCTCGATTCTAATCACCAACCGATTGCGATTCTTTGGGATGGCAGCGAACTTCGTATCCGGGAAATTTCGAATACCTATCGTGTAACGAGTGGTTCCTTCGAAAACCCGATTTGGCGCGAATACTTCAATATCGTGACTGAGGATGGCTGGTGGATACTGATTTACTACGATCTGCTTGACCCGCATTGGAAATGGGAGATTGCCTACGACTAAAGGGCAACTGTGGCATACATCGAGTTACGAACCCATTCCAATTTCAGCTTTAAAACTGGCGCATCATCGATTGAAACCCTCGCAGAGCGGGCAGCCGAAATTGGGCTGTCCGCTTTTGCGCTCACTGATCACAACAATCTCAGCGCGGTCGTCCGCTTCTCACAAGCTGCCCAAAAACAGGGGCTGCGTCCCATTTACGGGGTGGAACTTACCCTCCATGACGACCATCATCTGCTGCTGCTCGTCAAAAATGCGAACGGTTGGCGCAATCTTTGCACGCTCATCACAAAAGCCCAGCACGCCGCCAAGAAAGGCGAGGCCAGACTCCCGAAAGGCACGCTCGAAGGTCATACCGATGGGCTGATTGCGCTCTCTGCGGGAAGAGATGGGGCAATCACCGCCGCTCTACTCAAAGGAGATACCCGAGCAGCCCGTACTGTTGGGAAATACTACGTCCAGCTCTTTGGTAAAGAGAATTTCTGGATCGAACTGAATCATCATCACCTCCACGATGATAAGGAATTGATCGAACAGCACGTCCTGCTGGCGAAGCAGCTCGCTGTCGGCTATGCCGCCACGAACAATATTTACTATGCTGGCGCTGACGGCTATGGCCTGCAAAACGTTCTCACCGCAATCAAAGCTACTTCCACGCTTGAAGACACACGCCATCTGCGTCGTCCCAGCCGAGAGTACTACCTGAAGTGCGACGTGGAAATGGAGGCGCTGTTCAAAGACTACCCGCAAGCGATTGCCAACACCCAAGTCATCGCGGATCAATGCCAGTTTGAACTACCCCATGGAATTCAGGAACTCCCTGAATCCCCTGTTCCTGATGGCTTGACGGCCATCGACTATATCCGCCAGCTTTGCCTGGAAGCGATTCCGCGTCGCTATCGGAATGCTTCATCGGAAACACTGAAGCAAATCCATGATCGTCTGGAACACGAGTTAGGTGTCATCCAGAGCACCCACTCCGAGAATTATTTTTTGCTGGTCTGGGATATTTGCCGGTTTGCACGGGAACAAAGCATTCGCTACAACGGCAGGGGATCAGGGGCAAATTCTCTGGTCGCGTACCTGCTCTACATCAGTCCGGTAGACCCGCTGCAGTTCAATCTGGTATTCGAGCGCTTTCTCAGCCTTGAACGAAAGATGGCAGGCGACTTCGATATTGATTTCGCGAGCCGACAACGACCGATAATCATTCAATACATCTTCGAGAAATACGGCGTCGAACACGCAGCAATGGCGACGACCTACATCAGCTATCTTGCCAAGAGCGCGCTCCGCGATGTCGCCAAAGCTTTTGGCCTCTCTGAGGAAGTGCTCCCCCGTTTGAAACACGAACTCGATGTTTTTCAAACCGACATTCGGCAGGACATCGGCGCGGGAAGTAATACGCCTTTCGGTCAGGACAAGGGGATTGTCTGGAAATATCTGATCGATTACGCGGGTCAACTTCATAGCTTTCCGCAGCACCTGGGACAGCATAATGGCGGCTTCATCATTACGAAAGAGCCGCTCTTTCATTACATTCCGACCGAACCCACCGCCGATACCAAACTGGACACGCGCTTTGTCGTCCAATGGGACAAAGATGCGCTGGAGGATCTTGGTTGGGTCAAAGTCGATGTCCTCGGCCTGAAAATTCTCGATGTAATCTCCGCCTGTTTAAAGCTCATCGAGGAGCAGACCGGCAAGAAAATCGACATCGATCAGTTGCGCTACGACGATCCGCGTGTTTACCGGATGATCACCCTCGCAGACACAGTTGGCGTTTTCCAACTCGACAGCCGAGCGCAAAGCCAGAACCTCCCCTTTCATCGCCCTGTCCGATTGGCGGATCTAGTCACTGCGATTTCCTTGATTCGACCCGGCCCGATCCAAGCAGGCACCGTCCGTGTGTTTTATCGCCGTCTGCTCGGTCAGGAACCCGTCACTTATTTGCACCCCTCGCTTGAGTCAGCGCTGCACGACTCGCTCGGTGTGATTCTGTGGCAGGAACAGGTCGCGCTGGTGGCTCAGGCGCTGGCAGGTTTCACGCTAGGCGAAGGCGAGCAGATGCGACGCTCGCTTGGGAAGAAGTATGCTCAGGCGGAAAATGAGCGTTGGGAAGCGAAATTTATCGCCCAGGCCATTGAGCGTGGTGTCGGCGAAGAGATTGTCCATCAGGTTTTCAAGCAAATCCAGGCATTCGGTGGCTATGCCTTCCCTCATGCTCACGCGGCAGCTTTTGCGGTGCTTGTCTACCAAAGCGCGTATTTAAAATGCTACTACCCAGCGGAATATGCAGTGGCACTGCTAAACAACATGCAGGTCGGTTTCTGGAGTCCCTGTGTTGTCGTGAACGACGCAAGACGTAGAGGAATTCAAATTCTCCCTGTGAGTATCAACCAAAGCCAGAAGGAATGCACCGTCGAGAATGGGGCGATCCGGCTGGGCTTTAACTACGTGACGACGTTGGGGGAAACCGGAGGGAAACGCATCGAAGTGGCGCGTGGCAACCGTCCCTTTATGGGTCTTGTTGATTTTTACAAACGCACGAGGCTCCCCGAATCTCAAATCCAGAACCTGATCCTGTGCGGGGCAATGTCCGATTGGAAACTATCCTTCCGTGACCTGCTCTGGCAGCTTGGGACGGTCAAGCAGCAGGTGAATGAACTTGGCCTGGTAATTGAAGGCGAATATGTTGATCTGCCTCCGATGACACGCGCAGAGAAATTGCAAGCTGAGCATTCAGTTCTCGGCATGTCCACGGGTGATCACATTCTGGCGCTTTACCGCAACTGGCTCAATACCAAAGCGGTGACAACCACCGATCAACTCAAGCATTGCAAGAATGGTCAGAAGGTTCGGGTTGCTGGGATGCAGATCTGCTTGCAGCGGCCACCAACAGCGAAAGGAACAGCCTTCCTGACCTTGATGGATGAGTATCTGAACATGGCAGATGCCATCGTGTCCCGCACCATCTTTGAGGAGAATAAGGTGCTGATGAAGAAACTGCTGCTCGTAGTCGAGGGGCGCGTTCAGCGGCGAGGAAACGTGATCAACATCATTGTCGAGCGCATCTATGACCTACAGAATAAGTTCGATACAGAAAATCGTTCATTCCAACCGTATTCTGACGGACCTATTCCTCTTTCATAACTGAACATATGTTCTTATTCGAGCTATGATAGCTTGTGTAAATAACTTATGCTTGGGAGAGGTAATGCGAGAGTTGTACTGCATAGACTGCGGTCGAGTGTTAGCGAATGGTTTGGAAACATTTGGCGAGGTCGGCCACGAGAAATGTCAATGCTGTTACCTCTATCCGCTCGACCGCTTGGAAGCCGACGAATCCGACGAGTACTTACAGATGATTTATTTAGAAATGCAGGACGAGGAAACGGTATCAGAGGTAACTCTACTCGGACAGAGTACCCAACTTCTCCTTTAGGCCAGAAACGAGGTCGAATATGCAGCAATACCTACCCAAAATACGCTATACCCTGACGCAGCCGAACATTGTCCACAAGCGTTTTGGCACACCTTACCCGCTCTCAGGAGCAGCTCAATACAATATGCATCCGGGGATGTATGCTCCCATTCTGATATGGCATCAAGGTCAGATCGCGCTCACTCAGGGGGTATTTGGATTTGTTCCACCCTGGGATGGCAACACAGAAGCCAACTCATTTCTAGTTGCCCGTTCCGAAACCATTCTGGAAAAAGGAACGTTTCGGGATGCTTTTACGAAGACGCGCTGCCTGGTAGTAGCAGATGGCTTGTACCTCTGGGATGAGAAACAACCCTACTATCTGCGCTTAAAATCTCGGAAGCTTTTCGGGATGGCCGGGATTTTCGCCGTGAATTATCACCACAGCTCGCCGCTCGTGTCATTTGCGCTTCTGACCGCTGACTCGAACGCTGCGACGTGGCATATTCATAAACGGACATGCGTCATTATCAAACGAGAGGGCGAGGCCGCTTATCTCGATCCTTCAACGCCGCTCGATGAGGTGATACCCATGTTAGAGGCGTATCCTGAGGATAGTATGGAGGTCGTAAAAGTCTCCCCGCGACTGAACAGGGCAACCAACAACTCACCGAGCTTTATTCAGCCTTATGAAGAAGGCGAAGCGGAGCAGAGCGAAGCCATACGAGAAAGTAAGGGGCAGCTTTCGTTCTTCGATTAACGGAAACGTGTCCTGGATTTTTGCATTAATTTCAAAAAATCCCGTTATGGACACTCCTGAATTGCAAAATACGATAGTCAGGGTTTTTGGATATCTCTAGAAATCGTCGCAGCTTTAAACGATGACTTATATGTAACGGGTACTACATTGAAACCATGCCGCCGATAAAATTCTGCAAGATAAGGCGTCTTAGAGGCGTCATCTAAAATTATGTAACCAGTAATTCTCTCTACTCCTAACAACTGGGCTTGTACGATTACATATTCAAGCATAGCTGACCCTAAGCCGAGTTGACGGAAGTTCCTATGTGGCCTCTGGCAGGGACGAAGTGACCATAAACTATTCCTCGGTAGAATCGGGTCTTCAAAAATCTCGATATTGCCTAAATTCAAAGTATCGGACGGTTCAATAACATATTGAATTCGTCCAATTATTGCTTTTTCCCAGATAAGGACAGCCTCAAAGAGGCTGTCACCTGCAACCATGTTTACCAGATACCGGATGTTGTTTTTATCAAAGAGATAAGAAGCAACCATTTGGTCTCTTAAATTAGACTGATCAAAAAGCGAATGTTGAAAATATACCACTTATGAGCAATTCGATACCGTAGTTTTTATCTACATTTTGTCCTTTATCAGCAGTATCCTGACCCTCATCCTGCACAGTTTGGCACTGAATTTTCGAGTCCCCTTGTCGGCTCTAGTCATCCTCTCGATCCATCAGACCATATCCTCGCTGCTGCTTTTGGTGCGTGTTCCGTTTGCACGCTAACACACCTGCCCAGCCGCAAAGCCGCAAGCGGCTTCGGCTACGGGTGCGCGTCTGGCTTGCGCCGGGCGAGTTGAAACTACGCAACTCGCCCTCATGCGCCCCCGTGCCGCCTTTTAGGTGCGGACTGGGAACAGGCGTGTTTTTTTGGCGTGCAGAACACGCACCTTAACAAAAGCATAGCGGGTTATCGGTCATACGGAAGTTCCGAGTGAAAAGCGGCTGCGTCAGCTCGAAAGGGCGCGCTGTAAATCTTGCCCAACGCCACTGCGCGTTGTCGGACTCCTACAGATGACCGCTCTGATCTGGCTATGCCAAACGTCCCCGAACAATCTGGTTCGGAGAGCGTACACCGTCGTGGGTGAGGTGGTCGGTACGACCACCTGCTGGAAAGGTCAACGTCTCGTGGTGACTCACCAGAGTACCGAGGCGCATCCAGGCGTAAATGTATGCT
>JBBSPQ010000087.1:0-7192 GCA_038258585.1 Pseudomonadales bacterium | reverse complement strand
CTTATAAAACATCTAAGCCCCACCCGTGGCAATGGTTTGCAGGCCATGGTCAAACGTATTCAGACACTCGCTGCTGCTTAGGCAGCGACGTCAATTCCCGTTTACGATAATTCTTGCTGGTTGAAACCCTTTGCATCCCGCTTCAGAGTCCATTACACTTGCGTCGTTTATTTTGTTCAGTCCTGACTGAACGTACTGAATAACCTGAATACAACAGCTGAGTACAAGAGAGTAAAAGGCAGTTATGAGCAGTGAAGACAACGTAATCAACGGCGCGAGGGGTATAGATCCATCGGAATCGCTTTTTTCAGGGGGACATATTCCCGGGACCGAGGTCAGTAATGAACTCGACGGCGTGGAGCGCTTTATCGAACAGATGGGCATGTCGGCTCAATCTGAAGGCGGAGCGCGCATTGCTGGGCGCATATCCGGCTATTTCATTGTACATGGCGGCCCCGTCAGTTTTGCTCAGCTTGCCAACGAGCTGAAGATCAGCCGCGGCAGCGTCAGCACCAACGCTCGAATTCTTGTCTCCATTGGCTTCATTGAACGTGTTACCAAACCTGGCGATCGGCAGGATTATTATCAGCTGGCGTCATCGCCGTTCTTGCGCATGATCGAAGGGTACATGGCGCGGATGCGCCGCATGCAAGATATTCTTGTGCAGGCGAACAACAGTATTCCGGAAGACATGACAGCGACTCACAAAAGACTCGCACAGATGAGTCATTTCTTTGAGGCGGCTGTACGCAGTAACGACCAGTTACTGAAGGATTTGGGACGAAGCGAGTTCCACGAGTAGACCAGTTTTTTATGTTGGTGCGTAAGTACCTGCATCGCTAACCAGTTTTAAAATATCAGACCCGACTAATCGGGCTAATTAGTAACCATGCGTTCAGCTTAGCTGGCGTATGCCGATGATATTTAACTCAATTAGACAAGATCATAGATGGAAAACAAATGAAGAAAATTCTTGCGCCAATTTTTGTAATAGGGGGAGCTGCAGCGATTGCCGCCTTGCTTGTGCTGAACAGGCCGAGCCCGGCAGTAAAACCTGCTGAAGAACGAGTTGCTCAGGTAGCCATATCACCTGCGCGTGCCGAAGATCTGGTCTTCAGTGTTGAGTCTCAGGGCACTGTTGAACCAAGAACTCAAACAACGCTGGTAGCGGAAGTTTCCGGTCGGGTGATTTCTGTGTCAGACAAGTTTGTGGTGGGTGGGTTTTTCACTAAAGGCGAAACCCTGCTGACTCTGGATGATGCAGATTACAAGGTTAGCGTGCAGCAGGCGCAGGCAAGTCTGTTGACTGCCCAGGCCCAGTTCGTTCAGGAAAATGCGCAGGCTGAACAGGCAGTGCGGCAATGGGAAAGTTCCGGTCGCAATCGCGCGGATGCTCCCCCTCTGGCACTGCGAACGCCCTTTCTGGAAGAATCCAGAGCCAGAGTGCTGTTTGCCGAAGCCGATCTGGCGCGTGCTGAACGACAGCTGGAGCGCACCAATATTCGTGCTCCCTATGACGGTCTGGTAAGAGAAAAGATGGTCGACATTGGTCAGTTCGTTGGCACCGGCACTCAGATGGCACGTACTTTTGCTATCGACTTTGCGGAAATTCGTTTACCGCTTACTGATCGCGACATTGCCTACCTTGAGTTGCCGCGTCCAGGAGTAATGACCAACGCGTCAACTAATATTCAGTCTGCCTCCACTACACGAGACATGAACAGCGACCGTGCTGAAGATGGTTTGTATACAACGTCAGGACAGAAAGGGACACCGGTGACCTTGAAGGCCACGGTGGGAGGACGTCCATACGAATGGCAGGGCAGAATTGTGCGCACCGATGGCGTCATCGATCCCGATACTCGTGTCTACTATGCTGTGGCACAGGTTGAAGATCCCTATGGTCTTCATCAGAGCAGCAATCGTCCGGTGCTTTCCATCGGCAGCTTTGTGAACGCGAGCTTGCGTGGCATTACCGTACGTGATGTTTTCACCGTGCCTCACAGAGCCGTTCGCAACGGCGATGAAATCATGATCATGGATGACGAACAGCGTTTGCGTCAGCGCAAAGTAAACATTCTGCGTACTGATACGGAAAACGTGTATATCGATAGTGGTCTGCTTGAAGGCGAGCAGGTTATCGTGTCGCCGGTACCGGTGCCAATCGAAGGGATGCGCGTTACGCCAGCAAGCACGGTCAGTTCCGAGTCTATAGGGGCAGCGCAATGAGAGTACTGGACCAAACTTCTGAAAAAGGTGTTATCGCCTGGTTCAGCAGTAACAGTGTTGCTGCCAATCTGTTGATGATGTTTATTCTGTTCGCCGGCGTCGCCTCGGCGCTGACCATTAAGGTTCAGATATTTCCTGACTTCGAAACGCGCACTGTTTCCATAAACATGGCTTATCCAGGTGCTGCGCCGGAAGAGATTGAAGAAGCGATTGTCATCCGGATCGAAGAGTCCCTGCAGGGGTTGACCGGCATTAATCGCATGACTTCCGTTGCACGTGAAGGGATGGGATCTGTCAATCTGGAGATATCGTCAACGTATGATGTCAATGAGTTGCTAGACGAGATCAAGGGGCGTATAGACACCATTTCTACTTTTCCAGCGGGTGTAGAAAGACCAACCGTCAGGGAAATGGAAGTGACTCAGGGCGTCATCAATGTCTCCATTTACGGCAGTCTTGACGACAAGGCACTGAAGACCCTAGCCCATGACATCCGTGAGGAACTTTTGGCTTTGCCGGAAGTGAGTCAGGCCAACATCAACGGCGATCGCGACTATGAAATTGCCATTGAAGTGTCCGAGAACACGCTGCGTGAGTATGGTCTGACCCTTGATCAGGTTGCTTCTGCAGTGCGCAGATCATCAATCGATATGCCCGGGGGCGCCATTCGCACTGAGACCGGTCGTATACAGTTGCGCACAAAAGAGCAGGCATATACCGGCATGGATTTTGGCAACATCGTGTTGCGCACCAATCGCGATGGCACGCGACTTCTGGTCCGGGATATTGCGACTGTTGTCGATGGCTTTGTCGAGAGCGAAAGCTTCTCACGCTTCGATGGTAATCGTTCCCTGAGCGTTGAAGTAGTAGCGACGCGCGAACAAAACGTGCTCGATATTGAGAAGGCTGTTAGCACGTACATTGAAGAACGCAAAGGCACCTTGCCTGCAGGCGTTAGTGTCGATAGTTGGGGGAGCCAGGCATATTATCTGAAGAGCCAGCTCAACATGATGCTGAGCAACCTCGCCATGGGTGCTGTGCTGGTATTTCTGGTACTGACGGCATTTCTGCGTTTGAACATGGCGTTGTGGGTCATGGTCGGAATCCCGATCAGCTTTCTTGGCGCGTTATGGTTGATGCCTATCGGTCCTTATCCGGTGGATATCAACATGATCAGTCTGTTCGGACTCATTCTGGTGCTGGGGATTGTCGTCGACGATGCCATCATCACGGCGGAGAGCGTGCACTCGGAAGTCACCGAACATGGCCACAGTCTGGACAACGTCATCAAGGGCACGCATCGAGTCGCTGTACCGGCTACTTTCGGCGTGCTGACCACGATCGCCGCATTTGCTCCGATGTTGCTGGTTGGGGGACAGGCGGCACCTTTCTTCGAATCTATCGGCATGGTCGTCATACTGTGTCTGATGTTTTCACTGCTGGAATCCAAATTGATATTGCCTGCTCACTTAGCGCATGCACGTCTGGTCGATAAAGACAAGGCGCCGAATCCGTTGGAAAAATTTCAGAATGGGGTGGCAAAACGTCTGAACTACTTTATTCATTCAATCTACAAGCCTTTTCTGGAAAAATCGCTTCGCAATCGTTACACCACGGTTGCGGTGTTCGCCGGGATGATGATTCTGAGTGTGGGACTTATAGCTGGAAACGTTGTTCGGTTCGAGTTTTTCCCAAACATCCCCAGTGATTTCATTCAGGCTCGCGTGGTAATGAACGATGGTGTTTCCTACGAAGAGCGCAACAATGCGTTGTACCAAATGGAAAATGCCATCCTGTCATTGAATGAAGATTTTCCGGATGAAGCCCCGGTTGATAATGTCATGGTATTTACTTCAGGTGACGATGGTGGTTCGATTGTTGTCGAGTTGACGAAGGCCGGAGATGCTCGCCGCATCAGCGCAACAGAGATCGAACAACACTGGCGTGAAAAGACAGGCTTTATTCCCAACACACGCGAGCTGCGTTTCTTCTCCAGTACTAACTTGGGTGGCGGTGCGAAAATTAACCTGCGCTTGATGGGTGCGCGTTATGACGAGCTGGAAAAAGCGTCTACCGAACTAGAAGAGAAGCTGCGTGACTATTCCGGTGTCTTTGATGTCGCCAACTCGTACAGCCGAGGCAGTGAAGAAATCACCCTGCAAATCAAACCTGATGCTGAGCAACTGGGACTGTCCGCAAATTCGTTAGGCAGTCAAGTTCGGCAGGCTTTCTATGGCGAAGAAGTGCAGCGCATTTTGCGTGGTCGTGACGAGTTGAAGGTGATGGTGCGGTACCCCGAATCAGAGCGCGTCTCGATTGCGAATTTGGAAGAGATGCGCATCAGAACCCCTGAGGGTGCCGAAGTACCATTTGGTGAAGTGGCTGAAGCGAAAATTGGTGAGGGCTTTGCCAGAATTAATCGCATCGACAGGCAACGTACAGTGACGATCACATCGGACGTGAATCCTGAAGTAGCCCAGTCAGCCACCGTCATTCAGGACATAACCCAAAACTATATTCCCGTGCTGCTGGCAAAATATCCAAGTGTCACATTCGGACTTGGTGGTGCCAGTGAAGAGCAGACAAAATTGATTAAGCGGATTGCGATTTTCTTCGGTGCAGCGATGTTCCTAATCTACGCACTGCTCGCGGTTCCGCTCAAGTCCTATATTCAGCCCGCCATTGTAATGACGGTCATTCCTTTCGGTATGATTGGCGCGCTGATTGGACATATTTTGTTCGGCGCTACGGTGAGTATGATGTCATTGTTCGGGCTGGTTGCTTTAGCAGGAGTTGTCGTCAACGACAGCTTGATTATGGTGGACTTTGTCAACCGTGGTCGCTTGGAAGGCATGTCATTGTACACTGCAGTCATTGAAGCGGGCACGGGTCGCTTCCGAGCGATTCTGTTGACCACGTTGACAACCTTCTTGGGATTGTTGCCGATCATGTTTGAGACCAGCATGCAGGCGCAAATGGTTATTCCGATGACCTTGTCGCTGGGCTGGGGAATTCTATTCGGGACGGTGCTGACGTTGTTGATGATTCCGTCGCTATATCTGATACTGGATGATTTCCTGAGGTTGATCGGGAAAACTACTGAGCCAGCCTCCACTCCGCAAATGCACGCCGAGCCGCTCTGAGGTCTTCGGAATTCATTTTCTTCGTGAGCTGCTGAAGCAATTCGGCAGCATCAGGATGTTCGTTGAACTGTGCCGCGCTCGCCCAGAAATGAGCGCGGACCAGATCCGGCTCTGTTCCTTCCCCGTTCTCGTACATTGTGGCGAGATTGTATTGGGCCTCGCTTTGCTGTGATTCTGCTGCGGCGGTGTACCACTGCAGGGCCTGCTTGAAATCTGATTCTGTGCCAGTACCGTTATAATACAACGCACCAAGATTCAGCTGCGCGTTCACGTGGCCCTGTTCTGCGGCGGCCTTAGTCCAGCTAAAAGCGGTTTCGTAATTCTGCTCCACGCCTTGTCCCGTGAAATAAAGAATGGCGAGATTGTACTGCGCAAGATCGAGACCCAGTTCCGCGGCCTCAGTGAATTCCTGCAGAGCGATTTCAAAGTCGCCATTTTGAGCCGCGTTGACGCCGGCTTCATAGTCCGCAAGTAGAGGCCGAGAGAGAAGTAATCCGGTAAAGAGAATTGCGCCTCCGCATAACAGTTTTTTCATGGTTTCGCCTCATCGCCATTGTCAGCCTGCATGAGATTGAATTTCTCTATCCATTCACTCGCCGCTTGTTGCGCCTCCGCGATTTGTTTGTCACTCAGCATTTCCTGATACAGCACCAGATTGGCTGCTGCCGCTCGATGCCCACCGGCTGCGGCAAGAGAAAACCACACATGGGCCTGCACCGGGTCTTGGGGCACGCCGCGCCCGTTTGCATAAAGTGTTGCGAGGGTAAATTGTGCGGGAGGATCGCCCAGCTCAGCGGCCCGACGGAACCAGCTCAGGGCCTCGTCGAGATCAGCTATGACCCCGGTGCCTTGCATATACATGACGCCAAGATTGTATTGAGCGTTGTTGTTGCCTTGCTCGGCCGCCATGCGAAACCAGTGAGCGGCTGCGACTTCGTCCGTGATAACGCCATCACCGTACAAGTAACGATTACCAAGATCGAATTGCGCAGTGCTGACACCACTTTCGGCTTCTGCCTGCAAGGTTGTCAGATCCAGATCTTGGGTTTGCGCACTCAGAAGACAGCTTGCAATCATAAGGCAGCCGGCGAAGGCAATCTTGGCAAAATGAATTCTCATCGATGCTGGCTAGACCAAGTGAATACGCGTTGCTCAGCCGCGCTGATTTCTTCCGGCTTCATGTAGCCGCGCAGTGTTGCAATGACCTTCTCCGCTTCGGTGTCGCCATTGGCGTAGGCAACCTTGTACCACATGTAAGCTGAGGTCAGATCCTGCTCGTCCATTCCCAACCCCTCCATGTAGAGTCGGCCCAGAAAGGATTGTGCGGGCACATCACCCTGTTCTGCCGCCTTGGTAAACCATTCACGCGCCTTGAGGTAATCGCGGGTAACACCTTGGCCGGACGCAAATGCAATTCCGACCCGTGCCTGTGCCTGAGCAATGCCTTGATCGGCGGCCTTGATAAACCAGCGTACTGATTCCGCCATGTTGGGCATCACCCCAACGCCGTCCTGGTACATGATGCCAAGGTTGAACTGCGCATCCGAACTGCCACCCTCGGCCGCAGCCTTGAACCATTTATAGGCAAGATCGGCATCCGGTCTGGTACCGAAACCGTTGGCATGCATGACGCCGAGGTTGTACTGCGAATCGCGATGCCCCTGATCCGCGGCCTTCTCATACCACTTTAGTGCCAGCGCATAGTCTTCCGCTTTACCCTGACCGTAGAAATTCATCGTGCCCACCGCATATTCCGCCGCCGCGTCTCCTTGCTCGGCGGCCATCTCGTACCAGCGATACGCCTCCGCATAATCCTGTTG
>JBBSPQ010000086.1:0-7294 GCA_038258585.1 Pseudomonadales bacterium | reverse complement strand
GCATGCTCCCGGCGTCGCCCGTGAGGATGTCAGCGTTCGTCCCAGCAACAATGGTAATTACCTTGCCGTCACAATCGTTATGGAGGCGACAGGTATGGAACAATTGACCGCGATGTTTGAAGAGCTGAAAGCCACAGCAGGCGTCAAGTTGGTGCTATGAGCAGAGTCCATAGGACTTCTGCTAACCCTGCCGCCAACAACTCTGCTGCAAACAATGCTGCGCTCGGCAACAAGACGGTTGCGGACTCCGTGGTCACCCCTTACTCAGATACTGTTGTTCTGCGCTGTGCAGATTTGAGTCAACCCCTCGACTATCAGCCTGTCTGGGATGCGATGCGTTGTTTCACCGATTCCCGCACGCAAGAGACACCTGACGAGATCTGGTTGCTGACTCATAAGCCAGTGTTTACCCAAGGGCAGGCGGGAAAACCGGAACATGTGCTCAACCCTGGAGATATTCCCGTGATCCAGATTGATCGTGGCGGGCAGGTGACGTATCACGGTCCTGGTCAGTTGATAGCTTATCTTATGATTGACGTGCGCCGCTCAGGTTTAGGCGTCAGGGAGCTGGTTGAGCGTATCGAGCGGAGTGTGATTGATGTGCTGGACATGTATGGTATTGCTGCTGTGAATCAGCGAAAAGCTCCCGGCGTGTATGTAAATGATGCTAAAATCGCCGCCCTTGGTCTGCGCATCAGACATGGGTGCTCCTATCACGGCTTGAGTCTCAACATCGGGATGGATTTGTCCCCATTCGCACGCATCAATCCCTGCGGGTATCAGGGGATGGAAGTCACGCAACTTAGTGAGCTGCTGACGTCTGCTTCGGATGCGACTACCCTGATGAACCAGACCGCACAGAGACTCGCCGATGTTCTGACAGCCACACTTGGGTATTCGGAGCAACGGAGGGCGACAATTTCAGTGAGTTAAAGAAAGTGGATTAAAGAATCAGTTAGTTAACAAGTAGGACAAAGTTTCAGGATTATCATGTCGGAACAGACAAGACGTAATGTACTAATAGAGGGCGAGAAATTGCGAGGTGCCGAGAAGGTCGCCCGTATTCCCGTCAAGGTAATTCCAACGGTGGACCTGCTCAAGAAGCCGGACTGGATTCGCGTAAAGATCCCTGCGTCCCCCATGATTAGCCACATCAAGGACACGCTGCGTAAGCACAAGCTGGCTTCCGTGTGTGAAGAGGCTTCGTGTCCAAATCTTGGTGAGTGCTTCAGCAATGGCACAGCAACCTTCATGATTATGGGAGAGATCTGCACACGTCGCTGTCCCTTCTGCGATGTTGCGCATGGCAAACCAAAACCTTTGTATGAAAACGAACCCCTCGAACTGGCTGAGGCCATTGCCGAGATGGGTTTGCGTTACGTGGTTATCACTTCAGTAGACAGGGACGATCTCAAAGACAGCGGAGCGCAGCATTTTGCTAATTGCATCAGTGAGACTATTCGGTTGAATCCGAGTATTCAGGTGGAAGTGTTGGTCCCTGATTTTCGAGGCCGCATGGAGATCGCACTCGACATTCTTGAAAAGACGCCTCCTCATGTCTTTAACCATAATCTGGAAACGGTGCCACGTCTGTATCGTCAGGCACGTCCGGGGGCAGACTATAAATGGTCTTTGGAATTACTGCGTCGGTACAAGGAACGCGTGCCGTCTGTGACGACCAAATCCGGACTGATGCTCGGCCTAGGTGAAACCAAGGAAGAAGTAATGGAAGTTATGCGTGACCTGAAAGCCCACAACATCGATATGGTGACGCTGGGGCAGTATCTGCAGCCAAGCCGGAACCACCTAGCGGTTGCGCGTTTCGTGCACCCTGATGAATTCGAAGAGCTGCGTGCTTTCGGTGAGCAGCTTGGTTTTGCTCATGTGGCCAGTGGCCCGTTGGTACGGTCTTCCTACCATGCAGACAAGCAGGCGAAGGGCGAGAGTATTTGATATCGAGTTAGTGTTTCATAAGAGACCGGTTCTTGAATTTTCGGTTATCAAGCTAAAAAGTGTACCCATGAGTGGGTGTAAGAGATAAATATCAGGAGTTTTCATGGCAGTTATCAGGAAGCAGTCGATCGAGAAGGGATCACAGAGGTTTTCACAAGCGGTGTCACTGCTGCGAAATATTCTTGCCATGGGGTTGCTGATAGGTCTGGCGAGCACGGCGCAGGCCAACACTAACGTACGGATAAGTACGAATTATGGTGATTTCTCACTGGAACTGTTTGATACGGCGGCACCTGCTACGGTGCAGAACTTTCTCAATTATGTGAACAGTGGTGCTTATAACCAGACTTACTTCCATCGTTTAGAGAAGACTAATGAACTGTTCAAGGTGTTGCAGGGAGGGGGATACCGTTTTGTTCCGTTTCAGGGACCCGTGGAGGTTCCTGAGGCTCCTCCCGTTGTTAACGAATACGGCGTACCGAATACACGTGGCACTATCGCGATGGCCAAGTTTAACGGTGACCCTGACAGTGCCACTACGCAGTGGTTCATCAATCTCACTGACAACTCGGAATCACTCAGCGAAACAAATAACGGCGGCTTCACTGTTTTCGGGACAGTTCTTGGCGACGGCATGACCGTGGTGGATGCGATTACTGAATTGCAGGTGTATCCGCTGGGCACCACTCATCCATCAACACCACTGCACAGCTATCCGAACGCAGACGGCGAGCCTTTCTTTAAGCCGGACAACTTTGTTGCTATCAACGCAGAGGTGGTTCAGCGCTACAGTTCTGCAATTTCCGTCTTCGAATACCAGTCTGGCATTCTGTTGACATCAGTGGATGGTGGCGAAACCGTGGGCGCTTACAGTCTCAATCTGTCGCTGGTGCCAGATCGTCCCGAAGTTGTATTTCGCTTGAATCACGACAGCATGATTCCGCTGGAGATACGACCCATTGGTATGGCTACATTTGCTGACAACAAACTGCGCATTCCAGAGATGGAAGTGAATGGCGACGGCAGTGTCATTGTTATTACCAATGTCGTTCTTGCTCTGAGTAGTGCCGAGAACTGGGAATTCACACTCGAATCCTACGATCAGCAATAATTCTGAGATCAAGGTTCATCCTGACACCAAAAAATAAACCTGAAACTAACAATAATACCTGCACAGACGGGACGGGGGAGCTGACATGAGTTCGGCTAGAGGAGAGTTCAGTTCACGTTTTGGTTTCTTGATGGCGGCATCGGGTTCTGCGGTTGGCCTTGGCAATATCTGGGGTTTTCCTACCAACGCTGCCAGTAACGGTGGTGCCGCATTTCTTTTCACTTACCTTTTGCTGGCCTTTGCTCTGGCTTATCCTGCGCTTATGGCTGAACTCATCATCGGTCGTCACACTCGCTCTAACGCCGTGGGGGCTTTGCGCCAGCTCTCGACCGGACCCGCTACGGAAAAATTAGGGATGGTTGTTGGGTTTGCCGGCATCATTACTGTCGCATTTATCCTTTGCTTCTATTCTATTGTCAGCGGATGGATGCTGGCTTGGTTGCTGGATTCAGTTGTCAGCGTTTTTGGTTTTGATGCTGCGTCGTCTTGGCTGACGACTGATAGCGTATCGCGCAATGGCATATTCGCAGTGATATTCATCGTACTCACAGTAGTTGTAATCAGTGCAGGCGTACGCGAAGGAATCGAAAAATGGTCAACCCGGCTAATGCCTGCGCTTATTGGCATTCTACTTTTGCTGATCATGTACGTATTGACACTTGACGGAGCAATGGACGGTCTTCGCGCTTATCTGGTCCCAGATTTCGGTCGAATAGCAGACACTGGTTTAATTGTCAGCGCATTGGGTCAGGCGTTTTTCTCGCTCTCCCTTGGGGTGGGAACGATGCTTATCTATGGTTCTTACCTGAGCAGCCAAGAAAATCTTCCTGCCGTTGGCAGTTTTGTCGCATTGTTGGATACCGGCATCGCGTTTCTTGCCGGCTTGTTGATACTCCCTGCGATGTACGTGGCGCTTGCCAATGGAGTGCCAATTTACGATGACAGTGGTGCGCTGATTGCGGGGCCAGGATTGATTATTTCCGTCTTGCCGGCGCTGTTCGAGAACATGGGAGCGGCTGGTATTGTTGTCTCGTTCGCCTTCTTTACACTGATGAGTATAGCGTCTCTGACGTCCTCCATATCGATGTTGGAAGTGCCCGTTGCTTACGCAATAGAAACACTAAATGTCGGACGTCACAAGGCGACAATGGTGATTGGCGTGCTGATAGCCTGCATTTGCCTGATTATTGTGTTTAATTTTGGCTTGCTGTTTGACCTTGTAGTAACCGCCACCACCGAATTCAGTCAGCCGCTTCTGGGTTTCTTCTTCACCCTGTTCATTGGCTGGATATGGAAACGAAATGGAGTGTTACAGGAACTGCAGAAAGGCTATGCGGGGGCTGAACACTCTTTATTCTGGGCTATATGGCCTTGGTATATCCGCATCGTATGTCCATTGGCTATTCTTGCTGTGTATGTACAGCTCGTGTTTTTCTGATGCAGGGCAAGTGAGATCTTTCAGACCTCAGCGACGACTTGGCAGAAGCGCTGAATTTCCTCGTCAGTATTGAAGTAATGAATCGAAGCGCGGTTCACATCTCCAAGGCCACGTTGCCCGAAATCCAATACATTGTTGCTTGCTTTTACGACTGAAGTATTAATTCTGTTGCGTAACAGTCGTTGCTGTAAATCTGTCGCATTCTCTATGTCTTTGCTGAACGTGACGATACCACTCAAGATGTCGCCATGGTCATGTAAGGTGATACCCGGAGACTGACGCAGATTTTTCCGCAGTGAGTCTGCCAGAATTTGGACTCGTGCCTCTATCGTAGGCATTCCTAGGTGCAGCGCGTAATCGACGGCTACGCCTAGAGCAATTTTCCCTGCTATAAAGCACTCGAAATTTTCAAATCTTCTGGCCCCTTCTTTAAACTCATAGCTGTTGTCTTTCAGCCAACTGGCAGAATGCATGTCGATGCCGAAGGGTTCGATTTTGTTCAGACACTTTTCGCTTACGTAAAGAAATCCTGTACCACGCGGCCCGCGCAGGTATTTACGACCTGTTCCCGACAACATGTCGCAGCCGATCTGTCTCACATCTAGGTCTATTTGTCCTGCAGATTGACAGGCATCCAGCAGATAGAGAATGTTGTGCGTCCGTGCCAGTTGACCAATTTCCACGACTGGATGGATAGTGCCAGATTGGCTCGGGACATGAGTGATGGCGATGAGTTTTACATCAGGGGTGATGGCAGTCTCGAGTCTGTCAAGGCAGATGCTTCCGCGAGCATTATTGGGGATTACGTCAATATTGATGTTTCTGTGCTTCTGTAAGTGCAGAAAGCTCATGAAATTACTGGCGTACTCCGACTGTCCCGTCAGTATTCGATCCCCGTCTCGGAGGGGGACGGCGTGAAATGCGGTATTCCATGCCTCTGTTGCATTGTTCGCCCATGCAATTTCGTTGGCATTGCAGTTAAGCATTTTTGCGAAAGCGGAATAGAAATTCTCAATCAGAGCGGCAGCTCGGGCGGCTGCCTCATAACCACCAAATTCCTGCTCCAGAGCCAAGTGGGCCAACAACGCTTCCTGAACAGGTTGCGGTGACAAGGACGCGCCCGCGTTGTTGAAGTGAATAAGCTCCTTCGTTGCGGGTGTCTGGTTTCTGACTGTTATAAGATCAATGGGCAAGGTTCTTTACCATACGCGCTTTCAGCAAGCTTTTTAAAACTGGTGAGAGAGAAAACTCCTTGAGCTTGCATATGAAATTTCCCTTCTGTACATTGCGAGGCCAACAGAATACAACTCGTCGAAAGATGAAACAACCGGGGGAGAGACAATGGTAAAGATATATGGTGGGAGCACCTTTAATGCTACTAAGGTGCTGTTTACAGCTGAGGAACTCGAAATACCTTACGAGTATATTCATCTCAATTTTGCGACCGGTGAACATAAGAGTCCGGAGCATCTTGCGCGTCATCCGTTGGGGAAAGTGCCGGCGATTGAGCATAACGGACATTATCTGATGGAGAGCGCTTCCTTGTGCCGCTATCTAGCCAATATCAGCGACCGCAGACTTTACTCTATTGATCCAGTTCGTGCTGCAGAAATTGATCAAATGATTGACTTCGTCTGTCATCATGTTGGTCGCTGGCTTGCTGTGTATTTTTACCAGGAAGTCGTGTTGAAGACTTATTACAACAAACAGCCTGATGAGAAGGCCATTGCAGAAGCCGCTACTTTTCTCGAGCAGCACTACCCGTTTCTTGAAAAAACGCTGTCAAAAAATAAATTTTTGTGCGGTAGTGAAATCACATTGGCAGACACAGTAGCTTTACCCTATTTTTATACCAGTGAGTCTACTACGGTAAATCTTGATGCTTATCCCTCTATCCTGCGTTGGTATAAAGAAATGAAAGCACGTCCTGCGTTTGTGAAAGCGCTGGCGCAAATGAAGTAGTGGTTTCGTTGGCGAAGGCAGGTGAGCAATGGTAACGAAAGTGCCAGAAACTCAGGACATGCCTGTCATTGTAGTTGGGGCAGGACCAGCGGGATTAATGGCGGCAGAGCAGCTGGCTTGTGCTGGAGTTGTCGTACATGTGTACGATGCTATGCCGTCTGTAGGTCGTAAGTTTTTGCGAGCCGGCGTCGGCGGATTGAACCTAACTCACGCTGAACCCCTTCAGGACTTTGTTGCACGATATTCAAATCCCACGGATGTGTTGCACTGGTTACAGGCATTCGATGCCACGGCTTTGCGCAGTTGGGCCGAGTCTCTTGGCATTGAGACATTTGTAGGAAGTTCCGGACGTGTATTTCCCGTTGGCATGAAAGCTGCGCCTTTGTTAAGGGTTTGGCTGCATCGTTTGCGCGAACAGGGTGTTGTAGTGCATACCCGCCAACGCTGGTTGGGTCTGACACCTGAACCAGCACGCAACACTCAACTTCATTCCTTTGAAGGCCTTGACGGACTTACCCATATACGATCCTCCGTTGCCATATTGGCGATGGGGGGAGGAAGCTGGGCGCGGCTTGGTAGCGACGGGCGTTGGTACAGACCACTGTCCGATTTGGGCATTGCATGCACGCCTCTACGTCCGGCCAATTGCGGGTTTGAGTATAAGTGGTCAGCACTACTATTAGAAAGATATGCAGGAAGTCCTCTCAAGACTGTTGCACTTTCTGTAGTGTCAGATAACACAGAGATATTCCATCGCCGGGGAGAGGCTTTGATCAGCGAATACGGTATTGAGGGCAGTCTAGTCTATGCCGCATCCGGTCTGGTTCGTG
>JBBSPQ010000085.1:0-7345 GCA_038258585.1 Pseudomonadales bacterium | reverse complement strand
GAAAGCTTATTCGTATCCGGTCAATACGCTGTTCACATCGATTGTTTCGGTGCCGTACAACGGATCGGAAAACTTCCAAATGAGCTATACCGCGCCTGATGTGGTCGAAATGGTCGGTGGCTACGAGCGCTATCGGTTGCTGATTCAGAAGCAGCCGGGAATGCAGGCGGAACTGGTCAATATTCAGGTGAGCCTGCCCGCGAATGCGACCCTGATCAGCTCATCGCCAAATGCCGATGCCAGTTACAATATTGAACAGCCGCTTCTCGAATATCGTTTAGCTTTGACAAGCGATACTACCATCGAAGTTGTCTACCAAATCAAATAGGGTAGCAAAGTATTTAAAATGCCGACGGGCGGAGTGATTGACTCCGTCCGTTTTGTTTTCCGGCTAAAAGACTGATTTTTGACGATGAGATTCATCGTCTCAAGAACGCCAGCAATCCCCGTTTTTTCTCTTTCCCGCCCTCGCTATCGGGTTGCGCATAATAATAGCCATAACCATAGCCATAATTGTTGTAGTGTCCGCTCTGCTCGCTGGGATCGAGGCGATTCATTACAGTTCCTTTAATCTTCAACCCGAGCTGCTCAAACTGCTCCTTGGTTTGAAGCGCCGCCGCACGCCGTGTCCGACGACCATCGATAACCAATACGACCTCCGCTTCAGCCACAGATGCGATCAGCGAGCTATCGGAGAATAGGAGCGCTGGTGGTGTATCTATAATGATGACATCGATGTTATTGGTCGAGCGGAAGGTCGAAATCCAACGTTGCATCAGGGCCGAGCCGAGAACCTCGCTTGGGTTTGAGGGTACGAAACCGGTCGTGATGACCCGTAACTTCGGGACGTCCGTCTGTTGTAAACATTCCCGGAGATGTTTGTATGCCTGACCTTCGTTATCCGCATCCGCACTTTTACTACTGTCTTCTGCCAACAGCAAAGTCGTTAGGCCGATATCGTTTTTTAGCCCAAAAATTTCATGAAGTTTGGGGCGTCGCAAGTCAGCATCGACCAACAACACCTGTACGCCAGCGAGCGCCATCGTTACCGCAAGATTGGCGGTCGTTACGCTCTTGCCTTCGCTCGGTCCAGCGCTGGTGATCACAATGACTGACTTTTTCCCATTTCCGTTCGAGGATGTAAACATCAAATTAGTGCGCAGGCGGCGATAGGCTTCGGCTTCTGGCGACATCGACTCAAGTGAGCTAATCAGTCGTTCCGGGTAAGGCGCATCGCGTTTCCCAAACTGCGGGATAGCTCCCAAAACGGGTATTGCGAGGGTTTGCACCGCGATTTCAGGTGATTTGATCCGATCATCAAGATATTCAATCAATAAAACAACACCCACGATTAACGCAACGGCGACCGCCGCTCCTGTTAAAGTAGTGGTTACTACCCCCGTGCCACTTGGAGTGGTCGGTACAATCGCGCGTTCAACGATAGTCAGTGAGTTCGTACCCTGTTGAATATTGCTTATCGTTGATTGAAACTGAGCGATGCTGGTCGTCGCCTGATTGATTTGATCGATTACACCAGACCGTAATTGTGTGATGCGAGCAATGTCGTCGGCGTTGGTGGCAACGGCAAGTTGACCATCATACTGTGCTAGGGTTTCGCGCTGGGCTGTGATCTGTTTGGTGAGGTCTGAAATCTGCTGGTTACCGAGAGTAACTTGCTGCTGCTGATCCTGCGTGAGATTGGAAGGACTGCTCTGGATCAACTCTTCCGCCAACGCATTGGCAATACTCGCGGCCAGTAGCGGATCGTTGTAGGTGACTTGAATTTGCAGCAGCGAAGTGCCCGTGGGGACACTCGTTTTAAATGCACTAGATAAGTTGCTGGTACTCATCTGCAAACTGAGTCGGTCGATCACCCCTTGCAGTAGGTCGCGGGCACCAAGGAGTTGCACATACGTAGGTGCAAGATCAATTCCGAGGCGAATATCTCCGCTGGTGACGTTTTGCTGGTCAATTACGCGACCGATAGAGATGATCGTTTGTGCGCTGTACTGCGGTGGTCGCCCTGATGCAACGACGAAGCCCAAGCCGCCACCGACGAACGCCGCCACCAAAATGAGCCACAGCCACTTACGAAATATGCGAATGTACTCTTGTAACTCCATACAATCACTTCCTGATGCGCTCTTTCATCGAACGCGCGATTTATCGAATGCAATCCATACTATCCAGCAGTAATGTTACATGAAAATAATCCGATGTCACATTAGCGGATGTGTTTTTGCAGAAAATCTTGGTTTAATGCACTGCTGATCCGATACCAACTCAAAACTCAAAAGAGTTCGACTTTGCAAAACGGAGCTATAATAAATCTGAGTATAGGTCATTAGTACGTTGAACATATCATATCAATGTTGGTTTTGTAAAATTGTTTTGTCGACAGTGAGGAGGAAAGGCTTTAATGCGACTTGCTTCAATTATTAGGCCTTTGGTCAACCTCTCCAGCAAGTATAAACGCCTTTTACGCTATGCTATCGCTGATTTTCTGATCACGCTCACTGCTTACGCCATCACCGTGTCAATTCGCACCTTAAGCGTTTACGTCGGATTGGCTGAAACCATTAGCCTTTCGCTGTTCGCTGCTCTGCTGATGGTCATATCACTTTATGTCTTTGGAGTCTATCGGCGCCTCTGGCCAAAAACGAGCGGCCACGAGGTCGATATCATCGTATATGCCGTTATGGCGACGAGCATTGCCATGAGTCCGGTGGTGCTGTTATTTCGCCAGCGACCGCTGCCGCTGATCATGGTACTGCTGTCCAATAGCTTGGCTCTGGTTGGGTTTGTAGCCACTCGCTACCGTTCGCGTTTGTTGAGTGGGGGGATGCGTCGTTGGCATTATGTAACGCGCAGTAGCAAGGAAAAAATGACCACCGTGCTCATCATTGGAGCAGGAGAGTCAGGACAAGCCCTGGCGCTGCGTTTTCGACAGCATCAGCAGCCAACTGACACGCTCTACAAGGTGGTTGGATTCATCGATGACGATTCCGACAAACAGGGGATGTATATCGAGGGCTGCCGAGTGCTCGGTACTCGGCGGGATATCGAGCGCATTGCTGAAGAACGCGCGGTTGAGTTGATCATCGTCGCCGTACATAACATTTCGGGTGTCGATTTCCGTGAAATTCTCACACACTGTGAACATACTCAGGCCATGATTAAGGTTGTTCCCGATCTTTTCAATCTCATGAGTTCGCGCAAGGGTGTGACTTTGCTGCGGGATGTGCAGGCGGAAGATTTGCTTGGTCGCAGCGCTATCGGGCGTCATGAGGATGTCGATCTGTCGCCAGTAACCAACAAAGTGATATTGGTGACCGGGGCGGCGGGCTCGATTGGTTCCGAACTCAGTCGCCAGATGATGCGCTACGCACCAACCAAAGCGATCCTGCTCGACAATAACGAAAGCGGCTTATTTGACCTGGAAATGGAGCTGCGCGCCGCTTTTCCTGAGATTGAGTTAATCCCGGCGCTGGTGGATATAACCCATGTAGAAGCGCTGCAAACCGTGTTCGATGAGCATCATCCACAGGTCGTCTTTCACGCGGCGGCTTATAAACATGTGCCCATGCTTGAACATTACCCGCGCGAAGCCGTCCGGGTCAATATTGGGGGTACGCGCAATTTGTCCCATTTGGCCCATTCATGTGGAGCTGAGCGGTTCGTACTCATTTCGACCGATAAAGCCGTCAATCCTTCGAGCGTGATGGGTGCCAGCAAGCGCGCTTGCGAGCTGCTCCTGCACGCACTGAGCGCGCAGGGCTCCGAGACTTTATTCACGTCAGTGCGCTTCGGTAACGTTCTCGGCAGCCGAGGCAGCGTAGTTCCCTTGTTCAACCGGCAGATCGACCGGGGCGGTCCGGTCACGGTGACCGATCGCGAGATGACACGTTATTTCATGAGCATTCCTGAAGCCGTCAACCTGATCATTCATGCCGCCAGTTTGACGGAAGGCGATAACATCTACATTCTGCAAATGGGCGAAGTCGTGAAGATCGTCGATTTGGCAGAGCGGATGATTCGGCTGCGGGGGCTGCGTCCTTATGAAGACATCAAAATCGAGTTTAGCGGTATTCGTCCCGGCGAGAAGCTGCATGAAAAATTATTTTATGGAGATGAAGCGCCACAGCCGACGATTCATCCGGGCATCATTCAACTCAACACGTGGGGAGGCCAATTTGAAGCGCATCAATTTCTTGGTTCCCTGAACCAGCTTCACGAGGACAGAAACATCTCTCTGGATATTCGCGAGGCATTGTTCGCGCTGGTGGGTTCGCAAACACCTCTGACAGAGCATCAAAATGGGAAACACCACTAAATAGCATGTTTGATGAGTTCAAGTCGCTTTATGCAAATTAGTGATTCTCGGGGAACAAGAACGTTTTAGTCTTCCCCTCTTTTTATCCTTTATGCGTAAAATTCGGTCTAATGAAGCCGATTTCCATTGCGCTCTGATGCTCCTATTTTTTCCTATCAAGGATGAAATCACACGTGGCTGTTAAAGAAAATCTACTGGAACGATTAAACAAACGAGAAGCCAAAATCGGCATTGTTGGATTGGGTTATGTAGGGTTGCCCCTGGCCGTCGAGTTTGCTGAGGCGGGCTTCTCGGTGATAGGCGTTGATGTCAGCGCGGCCAAAGTTGAGCAGTTGAACCGAGGCGAAAGCTACGTCGGCGATATTCCGCCAGAACGGCTGAAGCCTCTGATCGACAGCGGCAAGCTGTGCGCCAGCACCTCATATGCGGATTTGCGCCAGGCCGACACGGTGAGCATCTGTGTACCAACACCGCTTCGCAAGACCAAAGACCCAGATATGTCGTTCGTGATCGAGGCGGTGAACGCGGTGGCGTCCATTTGCCACGAAGGGATGCTAATTGTGCTGGAAAGCACCACATATCCCGGTACGACGGAGGAAATTGTCGTGCCGCGTCTGCAAACTGACGGCTTCAAGGTGGGCGAGAATGTCTTTATCGCTTTTTCACCGGAGCGCATCGATCCCGGCAATCCCACCTTCGGCGTACGCAATACACCTAAAGTCGTGGGCGGCGTGACTGCCGACTGCACCGAAGTGACAGTTGCGCTCTACCGCACCGCCGTCAACCAGGTGATCCCGGTCTCGTCGACGACTACCGCCGAGATGGTCAAGCTGCTGGAAAACACCTTCCGCGCCGTCAACATTGGCCTGGTCAACGAGCTGGCGCTCATGTGCGATAGGCTGGGGGTGGATGCCTGGGAAGTGATCAAGGCGGCCTCGTCCAAACCGTTTGGTTTTATGCCGTTCTATCCGGGGCCGGGGTTGGGTGGCCACTGCATCCCGATTGACCCACTTTACCTCAGTTGGAAGCTCAAGACGCTCAACTATACCGCCCGTTTCATCGAACTCGCCAGCGAGATCAATAGTTCCATGCCGCTCTATGTGATCACGAAGGTCGCCGACGCCCTCAACGACGAGAGCAAATCAGTGCGCGGCTCGAAGATCGTGGTGCTCGGCGTGGCCTATAAGCGCGATGTGAACGATGTGCGCGAAAGTCCGGCGCTGGATGTGATTAGCCTGCTGGAAAATCGCGGAGCGCAGGTCGCGTTCCACGATCCCTACGTCGCGCAGGTGCGGCTGGAAGATGAGGCCGTCATGAAACGGACGGAGTATTCGAACGAACTGCTTGAAAACGCCGATTGTGTGGTTATCGTGACTGATCACACGGCTTATGACTGGCAGCATGTGCTGGATCATAGTGCGCTGATAGTCGATACTCGCCATGTCACGCTGCCCCGTACCGGGCGGGCGCGGGTAGTGACCCTTTGAGAAAGGTAATTTCAGATGTGAGCCTAATCGATAATCGTCGTATAATATATTAAGGCGTATGTTGATGACACAACATACATAAGGAGTACACCATATGCACTTGAAACGGTATCTATTTGTTCTTTTAGTAGTATCCCTTTTGGCAATCTCTTCCGTGACGCTGGTGGCAAATGCTCAACAGCCGACCACCTGCCAGGCTTTGGTGAGCCGTGCGCTCAGCCAGCTTGGAACGAACTGCGCCGGCGCCGAACGCAATACGACCTGCTATGGATTTGCGAACGTGCAGCATACAGCTTTTGCCGGAGAAGTTCCGCCAGATTTTTATACTCACCCTGGCGATCGTGCTGATTTGACGAACACGCAGGCGATCCAGCCCGGCCCCGTGAATCTGACAGCCGAGGAATGGGGTCTGAACGTGATGAACGTTCAGGCGAACCTGCCGAATGCGCTGCCGGGCAAGGCGGTGGTTTATGTTCAGATGGGTGGCATGGAAGTGGAAAATGGTGTTCAGCCAGACGACGCGGTTAAATTGCCGGACTCAGGCATCAATGTGAGTTCGACTACGGCGACTGACCTGCTCACCTGGCCGTCACCATCCATATCGGGACACACTTCGGAACAGATCATCAGTATCCCGTCTGGTTCGGTACTGAGTGTCGATGCTGTGAATCCCAGCGGCGATTTCGTCCGTGTCGTTTTCCAGAACCAGACCGGTTGGGTCAGTAAGGCTGCGCTGGACAGCAATGTTGATCTGACAAGTCTGCCGACCATTGGGCCGAATGACTATACGCCGATGCAGAAATTCTACTTCCGCACCGGCATTGGTGGCAGCACCTGTGCTGAAGCTCCGGCGCTGCTGTTCGTCCAGGCGCACGACGGGGTGGCGGCTGACATCAACGTCTTCGATCAGCCAGTGCGCATTCAGTCAACGATTGTGCTGCGGACATTGCCACCCGGCGATCAACTGGGCAGCCAGGTGGAATTGATCGTATTGTACGGCTTGGCGCGACTCTATCCCGATACGCCCAACGAAATCCTCGTCCCGCCTGGTTTTAAGACCACCATTGGGCTGTCTGACCTGTTTGTCAGCCTGGGAATTGAGGGTGACCCCGATGAGAAAGGGACGGTTGGCTCCTGGTCGCAACCGATTCCACTGACGCAGGACGAGCTTGATGGATTGAAAATACTGGAAAATCTTCCCAGTAATGTGATCAACTACCCGATTGAAATTCCGATTCTCATCCGTCCTTCTACCAACGGTGGTGGGATCCCATGGTTCATTTTCAGGAACCAGAGGGCATTGGATCAAGCAAGGGCGCTCTGCGCTACCGGTAAATTGCCGACCATAATTTGCCGTTATTTTGGCCCGTAGTTTGAGCTAAAGCACTGGTTTGAGCTTGACTCGATTTACCGAAAAGCGCCGTAAAGCCCCTGGCTTCAGCGAGGGGGCTTTGCGGTGTTTTTTGCTGGAAGCGTACCGGGTCGCCGTCTCAAGGAGGCGCATTGTCGAATGTTCGACAATGCT
>JBBSPQ010000084.1:0-7358 GCA_038258585.1 Pseudomonadales bacterium | reverse complement strand
TGCCGGCAACAAATGCCTTGGACGGCGCCGCCGATGCGGGCCGAGAGATGGCGCCAGAGAATTGGTACCGATTGACTGTCGCGGAAAACATTTCGCAGATCACACTCTCTTACTCCGGCGTTGTCAGTACAGATGCGCGCCAGTCGAGCGCCGAATACGCGCAGAGCTTTTCATCGACAACCGGCATTATCGGTGAGCAAGGGGTCTATCTAGACCACAGCAGTATTTGGGTGCCGGACTTTGAAGTGGGTTTGATGAGCTTTGAGCTGGACGTCAATTTCAGTGCAAATGCTGCAGACTGGACGGCGGTCAGCCAAGGAGCATCCGAGGGTCAGGCCAATCATTGGGTAAGCGATCAGCCCATGGAAGAGGTCTATCTGATTGCCGCGAATTTCACGACCTATCAAGCGCAGGCCGATGACATAGAGACGCTCGCCTATTTGCGTCAACCCGACAGTAATCTGGCTACCCGCTATCTCGATGCAACGGAGCGATACCTGGCGCTTTATCAATCCATGCTCGGTGAGTATCCGTTTGAAAAATTTGCGCTGGTGGAAAACTTCTGGGAAACCGGTTACGGCATGCCCTCGTTTACATTGTTGGGCGAGCAGATCATTCGTTTCCCATTTATTCTTGAATCTTCCTACCCGCATGAGATTCTCCACAACTGGTGGGGAAACTCCGTTTATCCAGATTACGAAACCGGCAACTGGAGCGAAGGGCTGACGGCATACCTTGCCGATCACTTATTCGAGGAAATGAATGGCGCAGGTCCGGAATATCGTAAAGACATGCTCGGACGCTACCGCAGCTTTGTGAATGAAGAAGTCGATTTTCCTCTAAGCGAATTTACTTCTCGCAACTCCGCTGCTAGTCAGGCAGTGGGCTACGGGAAAACGCTGATGCTGTGGCACATGCTCAGGCGGGAAGTGGGCGACGAATTGTTCATCACCGGGTTAAGAGAACTCTATTCTCAGCAGCGTTTCAAGCGTACTTCGTTTAACGATATAGAGCGCATCTTTTCCGGTGTCAGCAGTAAAAATCTCACCACTTTCTTTTCGCAGTGGGTCGAACGTCCTGGTGCGCCGATTCTGTCGGTAGATGTAGAAGAGAGCACAGGAGATGTGGCGAAGATTACGCTACAGCAAAAGCAGCGTGGAAACGCATATGAACTGTCAGTGCCAGTTGCCTTGTATTACGAAGGTGAAGATGAAGCAGAGATAGTCATCATTGCAATGACGAACGCACAGTCACAACTAGATTTGCCGCGTTACTCCTCATTACAGGCCATCGATGTCGATCCCTATTTCGATGTCTTTCGCAGGCTCGATATCGCAGAACTTCCTCCAACCCTTCGGCAGATGTTTGGTGCGCAGCATGTTATCTTCATTGTGCCAGCGGAAAACCGACAGCAGTGGCTGGAGATGGCTGAATTCTTCATGGCGGATTCGGGCATTGAAGCAGAAATCGTAATGGCAGAAGATTTCACGATGTTGCCTGCAGATAAGTCTGTTTGGATTCTTGGGCGTGATAATCCGGCCGCTGAATCTATCTCCATCGCCGTTAAAAAATACGGCGTTGAATTCTCAGACTCTGGCGTGGCATTGCTCGGCAGCGAGCTGGAATTTTCTGATCGCAGTACCATTCTAACGGCAACCCATCCGGACGATCCTGAGTTGACTATTGGTTGGATTCACGCTCATTCGCCAGCGGCGATGCCGGGGCTGATGGAGAAGTTGCCGCACTACGGAAAATATTCCTATCTTAGTTTTATTGGCAGCGAACCCACCAACGATGTGAAAGGGCAATGGCAGAGTCCTGACTCTCCCTTACAGTGGCGCAATCCGGCATATCCTATTGGTGCACAGTTGGCGCTATTGCCGGCCAAAGACGCGCTTGCGCAATTGCCGCCAAAATATCTCCCTTCAGGCTTGGCTTCCCACGTCGATGCGTTGACCGCCGACGATATGCAGGGCCGCGCTATCGGCACGCCAGGAATCGACAAGGCTGCGCAATATGTTGCCGAACAATTTGAACTGATCGGCTTGGAAGCGCCCTCTGGATCCTATTTCGACAGCTGGTCCGAAATGCTCGTCGATGGCAGTCAGGCGACCTTGAGTAACGTCACAGGAATATTGCCCGGCACTGACGATTCATTGAAATCCGATCCGGTTGTTGTTGGCGCGCATTTCGATCACCTTGGTATTGGTACCGATGCCAACGGACAGCCGGAGATATTTTCCGGCGCCGATGACAACGCCTCTGGAGTCAGCGTGTTGATCGAAGTTGCTAAAAAACTGCATAAGTCTTTCGGTCCGAAACGTTCCGTGATTTTCGTGGCATTCACCGGTGAAGAGTCGGGCTTGCTGGGTTCGCGTCATTTCGTCAACAACCCGCCAGTGCCGTTCGAAAAAGACAAACTTTTCGCGATGATTAATCTCGATAGTGTTGGACGGCTGGAGGGCAGGACGCTGCAAATATTCGCCAGCGACAGCGCCTACGAGTGGCCGTTCATGGCGCAGGGAATCGGATTCACCATTGGCGTGCCATCGGCCTTTCCGGCTCAGGATGTCGCGGGAAGTGATCACGTCAGTTTTCTCGAAGCCGGCATTCCTGCGATTCATTTATTCAGTGGCTTACATGCCGATTACCACCGCAGCAGCGACACGGTAGAAAAACTGGATTTGAAGGGCATGTCGGACATTGCGCTGTGGCTGGAAGAAGCGCTGGTCTATTTAGCGGAACGGGATCAACCGCTGCGGGTGAATCTCAGTAATGCGCCAGTGCGTGCAGCAAGTGCCAGTTCAGAAGCCCGCGCCGCCTCGATGGGCACAATTCCTGAGTTCAACTACAGCGGCGATGGCGTGCAGATTTCAGGCACGACACCTGGAGGTGCTGGAGAGGAAGCGGGACTGCAAGCGGGGGATGTTTTGCTGCGCTACAACGACGAGGTTGTCACCGATCTGCAAACCTACTCGAACCTGCTGCGTGCCTCCGCGCCGGGAGACACTGTGCAGCTGCAGGTTCGTCGTGGAGAGACTGAACTCGTCGTAGAGGTTGTGCTCAAGGCGCGTTGAATAGAAACGGTTCTGGCAAGCAAACACGTCATTGCAGGAAAAAATACAGCACACTCACTGCCATGCAGAAAGTAATGACAATAAATAATATTTTTGGACCTACTCGGTGCTGACGCCCCCAGTCGTAATGTTCATCTTCGATAAAAATCGGATTTAGTCGGCGTCTGAAAACTCTCATGATGTCAAAGTCTCCTATGGAAATTGGTCAGGAGGCACATTACAAACCATGGCAGCGACAGCCGAGTGTAGAAATAGAGGCAATTCGCCGAACAATTATGATCAATTGTGGCAGGTGGGGAGTTTTCTGTGCGCTCATGAATTACTATGCGTGACCGATTTTAATTAACACGCGAAATAAAAATTACGAATAACAACGAGTAAGCCAGTGACAAATGATTTCAAACGACAGAATTGGGCAGTTGCATTTCTCCTCTTGATCAGCACCCCCTTAGTTTCAGTGAACAGTTCAGCGAGTTCTCAGGATGGCGAAGAACTTCCTCCTCTCACCAGAATTCCCTCTGTTGAAGCGACGATTCGATTGGATGGTATTCTCGATGAGGAGGTGTGGAAGAGTATTCCCGTCGTGGATGACATGCGGGTTGTGCAGCCCGACACGCTCGCGTCGAGTGATCTGGAAACTCACACGCGAGTGTTCTATAACTCTCGCGGAATCTATGTCGGCGTCATGAACTATCAAGATCCGGATACTCTGGTGGCGCGCATGAGTTCGCGGGATGCGAGTGTGCAGCGGGACAGCTACGGCTTCGCCATCGATCCTTCTGGCGAGGGGCTGTATGGTTATTTTCTGCGTATCAATCTCGGCGGTAGTTTCAACGACGGCACTATCCTGCCTGAACGACAGATCAACCGACAATGGGATGGCCCGTGGGATGCGGCCACCCAAGAGCTGGACAATGGCTGGTCTGCTGAGATGTTCATTCCCTGGTCGATGATGACTCTGCCACAAGGTGGCGAGACTCGAAAGTTGGGTATCTATACGGAAAGAGTGCTGGCGGCACGCGGGGAAACTTGGTCATGGCCGGCACTGCCACGTAACAGTGCGCAGTTCCTTTCCGCCTTCCAGAAGTACGAACTCACCGGCATCAACCCCAGTACGCAGTTCACTCTTTACCCCTATAGCTCAATCACCTTCGATGATCTCAAGAATGAGACTGATTACCGAGTGGGCACCGATCTTTACTGGCGTCCGAGCTCCAACGTGCAGATATCAGCAGCCGTGAACCCCGATTTCGGTACAGTCGAGTCCGACGATGTGGTCGTGAATCTGGGGGCCTACGAGACTTTCTTCGAAGAGAAGCGTCCCTTCTTTTTGGAGGGACAGGACATCTTCAGTACCTCGCCCCGAGACGGAGGCGGCGGATCGCCCACCACGTTGCTGAACACGAGACGCATAGGTCGTCAGGCAAACTTTTCTGTTCCTGCCGGTGTCAGTGTCATTCCGACTGAAGTTAGTCGCCCAACGGACCTGCTGGCCGCGGGGAAAGTCACGGGGCAATCTGGAAGTTGGCGTTACGGTACTCTTTTAGCAGTCGAAGATGATTCTGAGGTACGCGGAGTTCGCAGCGATGGGGCGCGGGTTGATATTGAAGCAGAAGGAAGGGACTTTGCTGTTGGTCGTCTGTTGTATGAGACCACTGCTGCCGGAGGGCGCAGGTCTGTGGGTTGGTTTGGCAGTAACCTGGCCTATGAGGACCACGATGCGCTGGTGAATGGGGTAGATATCCACTACTTTTCTGCCGATACCCGCTGGCAGGTGGACGGTCAATTGGTCCGCAGCGACGTCGAAAAAGTCAGCGGTCAGGGAATGTATTTCGATCTCGACTATCGCCCTGACCGTCGTCTGCAACACAGCATTACGGGGACATACTTGGATGACACCCTGCAGCTCAATGACATTGGTTTTCTGCAACGCAATGACCTGATGCAACTGGATTACCAACTTAATATCAATGAGTCCGATCTGCCGGGGCTGCGCTCCCGTTACCGTGGCTTGAGTATTGTTAACCAGTGGAACACTGATGGGCGTCCCGTGCGCCTTGGTGTGTTTCTCAGCCAAGGTTTGAGTTTTTTGGATAACACCCGCCTTAACACGAACCTACGTTACTTCCCCGCGCGCGTGGATGACCGTTTGAGCCGAGGTAATGGCACTTATAAGATCCCTGACCGTTGGTCTTTCGATCTGAATTGGGGCAGCGATGCCTCCCGCCCTATTTCCTATCGAGGCGGATTTGACGTGGCAAACGAAGATCTTGGTCCTCTGAATTTAGCGTATTTCGCAGGCCTTACTTGGCAGCCGAATGATCGCTTCGCAGTCGATTTCAGTACACGTTATCGAGACAGAGAATCGTGGTTGATTCATCAAGGCGGCGGACGCATGACCACGTTCGAGGCCAACGAGTGGGCACCTAAACTGGAGATGGATTACTTCATTAACTCCCGCCAGCAGCTGCGTTTCAGCATGCAGTGGACGGGTATAAAGAGCTTCGAGGATCGCTTCTATCAGGTCAATCCCAACCATGTTGAGGAGCTGATTGAGACCGGCGATGTCACCGCAGGATCGGACAATTTCACCGTCAGCAGAATGAGTTTTCAGGCCCGCTATCGTTGGGAAATTGCGCCGTTGTCGGACTTGTTTTTCGTCTACACCCGCGGCGGCAATCTGGCGAGTACCTTTAACGATGACTACTACGGCCTTCTCGAACACGCATGGACGGATCAGGTTGTGGATAGCTGGGTCGTGAAGCTGCGCTATCGTTTGGGAAGCTAGACGGAAGAGGGTGTTACAAATTGTGATGCTTTGTCACAACTGCCATCCCTTGTGGATGGAATTTGTTCATTTGCTGCTATGATCCGCCGCGATATCAAAACTAGATAACAAGAACAGTCGAGTATCACTACATGAGAGTATTTCCAGTTTTCCGGTGCTTCCCAGCTGCCGTTCTTGTCATATTGGCCTCCGTAACTTTGCAAGTCAGTGCCCAGACATTAGATCAAATCCCGGAACGTTACCCCACGCTTACCCGAATTCCTGCCGATGAAGCGCAGATCCGCCTCGACGGAGTGCTTGATGAGCCGATTTGGAGTCGAGTGCCTGCTATCGACAACATGCGGGTGATTCAGCCCGATACACTCGTGGCGGCACCCTTCAGAACCGAATCCCGCATTTTCTACAATTCTCGCGGACTCTATGTCGGTGTAATGAATTATCAGGACCCAGCGACACTGGTAGCTCGAATGAGCTCCCGTGACTCCGGTGTGCAGCGTGACGGTTACGTCATTTCAATTGATCCTTCGGGCGAGGGCCTGTACGGCTATTTCCTGCGCATCAATCTCGGCGGCACTTTTTCCGACGGCACCATCCTGCCCGAGAAGCAGATCAACCGGCAGTGGGATGGCCCTTGGAATGCGGTAACCACAGAAGTGGAAGATGGCTGGATTGCGGAGATTTTCGTGCCTTGGTCCATGATGACATTACCCGCCAGCGGTGAAACACGCAAAATCGGCATCTATACCGAGCGCATGGTGGCGTCGACGAATGAAGTCATGTCCTGGCCGGCGTTGCCAGACACCAATAGCGAATACCTGTCTGCGTTTCAGAAATACGAACTGAGTGGAGTCAATCCCGCCACCCAGTTCACCTTTTATCCTTACAGTTCGGCCACCTTCGATGACATGAAGGATGAGACCAAGTACAGAGTCGGAGCAGATGTGTACTGGCGTCCTACTTCGAACATGCAGTTGTCAGCTACGCTGAATCCCGATTTTGGCACTGTGGAGTCTGATGACGTTGTGGTTAACCTTGGGGCGTTCGAGACGTTCTTTGAAGAGAAACGAACCTTCTTTCTCGAAGGTCAGGATGTGTTCTCGACCTCGCCTCGTGACAGCGGTGGTGGGTTTGGACCCACTACCATGCTCAATACCCGGCGCATCGGCAGCAAACCTGACATCACTGTTCCTGCTGGCGTTCGAGTGATTTCCACCGACTTGACGCAGCCGACAGACCTGATTGGCGCCGTCAAGTTCACCGGTCAATCCGGCAACTGGCGTTACGGCACGCTGGTGGCCTCCGAGGATGATTCAGCGGTGCGCGGTACGCTGGCTGACGGAACGCGGGTGAATCTGGAAGCAGAGGGACGTGATTTCACGGTGGGGCGTCTGTTATATGAAGACACTAGTGCCGGAGGCCGTCGCTCCATCGGCTGGCTGGGAACTAATCTGTCTCACCCGGACCGCGATGCCAACGTCAATGGCGTGGATATG
>JBBSPQ010000083.1:0-7412 GCA_038258585.1 Pseudomonadales bacterium | reverse complement strand
GCATAGTTGGCACGAACAACCTCTTCCACGCCGCGCATGAAAAGTTCAAAAGGCACCTCTGGCATCACCAACCGACCGGCCGCCTGATTCATCCGTTCACTGTTCAACGTTGGGCGAAACAGCAAAACCCGACCATCTGGCGCGGTCTGGGCCTTCATGCCCTCAAAACACTGCTGGGCGTAGTGAATCGCAGGCGCGCCTTCGTGAATGGCAATCACCGGGGAGTCCACCAACTCACCTGCGGCCCAAGCGCCGTTCTCGTGCTTTGCACTGAACCGGAACTCCATCTGCCGATATTGGAAACCCAAGTCTGCCCAATTGAGATCTTTTTTTGCCTTTGAGTTACTCACTTCACACCTTCAAATTCAACGTTGATACACTGCGCCATGGAAGTGGCGGCCTTTAGTGGCGGGCTATTATGGTGGATTAAGGCACGCAGGTCTACCGGCGGAGCCGGCGAAATATGATTAAGCCAGGAAACAATTCTAGTGATACAGACCAAGGGATACATCTTGACAAGGAACACTTTCATTCGGCCACGCCTGAGTTACAATGCGGCACCGATATAACAATATCTTCGAAATTCGGTAACCCTAATGACAGCTGAGCACGTCCTTCTCGCCAGACAACCAATCTTCGATTCCGAACTTAGAATCGCAGCGTACGAACTCCTTTTTAGATCCGATCATAACAACCGAGCTACTGTTCTGGATGGGGATTCAGCGACCTCCCAAGTCATGCTCAATGCGTTTAACGAACTCGATATCGGGGTCGTAGTACAACACCATCCAGCCTACATAAACTTTACTCGTAACCTGATACTGAACCCCCCTCCCTTCGACAAAAAACGTTTCGTCATTGAAGTGCTCGAAACTATCGAACTGGACGAGGAGTTGATCCAGAACCTGCAAAAGTTGAAAAACGACGGTTATACGATTGCGCTTGATGACTTCGTCTATGACAACAAATGGGATCGTGTACTGGAATTTATCGATATCGTAAAACTTGATGTGCTTGCCCTGAATCAGACCGAACTGGAACAGCACGTAAAAATTTTGCAGCAATTTGATGTTTTATTGGTGGCCGAAAAAGTCGAAACCCACGAAATGTTTCATCGTTGCAAAGAATTAGGTTTTGCTCTATTTCAAGGCTACTTCCTCAGCAGACCAGAACACATACAAGGTCGAACGGTGCCTGCCAACAAGCTGGTCGTAATGAATTTGTTAGCTCAAATCCAGAACCCACTCGCCGAGCTTCCTGATATCGCCACAGCAATTGCCAAAGACCCGGTACTGAGCGTCAAACTAATCCGACTAGTGAATTCAGCAGCATTTTCTGCGCGCAGGGAGATCACGTCATTGCAACAGGCTGTTTCCCTTCTGGGTTTGAGGCATGTCAAAAGCTGGGCGACATTGCTGTCCCTCAGCAGCATGTCAGATAAACCACATGCGCTTTCATTGCATGCCATGACGCGGGCTAAAATGTGTCAATTGATTGCAGAACACTTCACAACTACAAGAAACAGCGAAGCCTACTTCACCACCGGCCTGCTTTCCAATCTCGATGCGTTTTTTGATATGACTCTACCGGAAATTATCAATACAATGCCTTTGTCCCTAGATGTTGTCGCAGGACTGACAACCCACCAGGGATCTATTGGCTTGATTCTTTCTGCCGTAATAGCCAACGAGCAGGCACGCTGGACTGATATCAACTGGCAAGCACTGCAAGAGCTTAATGTTGATGAACAGTCTTTAGAAAAAGCCTATGTTGCCAGTATCATCTGGGCGGGGGAGTTTAGCTCATTAATAAAGAATGACTGATACCGCCGCACACCTCATGTCCACCAAGCCTGTTCACCCTTTAATTGACATAGGCGCAAACCTCGGTCACGACTCGTTTGAGCATGATCTGGAGGATGTTCTATCCCGAGCGCGTGCGGCCGGCATAATTCACCTGTTAGTTACCGGCACCAGTCTGCCCTCTACTCGCAAGGCACTGGCTATTGCCAATCAAATGCCTGAGTTTCTTTCTCTGACAGCTGGTGTGCACCCACACGAAGCGCAAGGCTGTAGTCCCGATGACTTTCTGGAAATCAGTGCACTTGCAAAGCTGGAAAAAGTAACAGCGGTTGGCGAGACAGGGCTGGACTTCAATCGGGATTATTCTCCCCGCCCCGTTCAGGAAAGTTTGTTTGAAAAACAGCTGCAACTGGCTTGCGAAATCAACAAGCCCGTTTTCCTCCATCAACGCGATGCGCACACACGCTTTCTTCCCATTCTGAAGACCTACCGAGATGAATTAAAACGCGGGGGAGTAGTACATTGTTTTACCGGCGAGAAGAACGAACTTTATGACTATCTCGACATGGACATGTATATCGGAATAACAGGGTGGGTATGTGACGAGCGACGCGGGCAGCATCTACTGGAACTGATTCCGGACATCCCGGTTGATCGACTTCTCTTGGAAACCGATGCTCCCTATCTCTTGCCTAGAACATTACGACCAAAACCAAAAAGTCGGCGCAATGAACCTTCTTTTTTGCCAGAGGTATTGCGTACTGTCGCAACCGTAACGGGACGATCTCTGCAGGAAATCGCTCACCAGACCACTGAAAATGCCACACGACTATTCCAGCTGCCCGGTCCTTCCGTCAGCTGACTATCTAGAAACCCCTGCCAGTTGACTGTTCAAAAATTCAAACGCTTGCGCCTGATCGAATGGCCAGCCGAGTTCCCGATCAGTACCGTCTATTCTAATAACAGGAATGCGCACGCCGTAGTCGGCAATCAGTCCCACATCGTCAGCAATTTCCACCTTGCGCAAGACTATTCTCTTCGGTTCATTACCCTCAATGTCAGAGCCAAGATACTGGAGAACAGGAGCGAGTAATTGCTCGGCTTGCTCACATAAATGACAACCGACAGTAGTGTAAAGGAGCAGCTCTATCATTTTTGACTCGCCGCAATGCTCGCTACTGCCGCCGCTATCAAATCGGGACCGGTATAGATGAAACCACTGTAAATTTGCACTAGTTTCGCGCCAGCCTCAATCTTTGACGCGGCATCAACGCCTCGCAAAATTCCACCAACACCGATGATAGGAATACGATCACCCAGTACTTCTTTCAGCATTCGAATGACATGGGTCGATTTTTCCAGTAGCGGCGCCCCGCTCAACCCTCCCGCTTCGTCTTTGAAAGGACTGCTCTGTACTGCACTGCGTGCCAGCGTTGTATTCGTGGCAATAACAGCCTCTATCTCATTTTCCAGCATCACTTCGGCGATCTGCGTAATTTCTTCGTCAGAAAGATCCGGCGCAATCTTGACTGCCAAAGGTATTTTTTTACCGTGAATATGAGTCAAATTTTCCTGCTCAGCCTTGAGAAGTGCGAGCAGACGACGTAATTCATCCCCAAATTGAAGACTGCGTAAACCGGGGGTATTGGGTGACGAAAGGTTCACGACGATATAGCTCGCAGCGCTGTAGCACTTACGCATACAAATCAAATAATCTTCTGCGGCTTTTTCAACAGGCGTATCAAAGTTTTTGCCTATATTAATACCCAGAATGCCGTTATACCGACTACTGGCAATACGGCTCAACGCGTGATCGATTCCCTTATTATTGAAACCCATACGATTGATGATGGCCTGTTGTTCAGTCAGCCGGAACAGTCTGGGTTTGGGGTTACCCGGTTGCGGTCGCGGAGTCAGCGTGCCCACCTCCAGAAAGCCAAATCCCAATGCACCCAACGCGTCGATATGGTCCGCATTTTTATCCAGACCCGCAGCCAGTCCCACCGGATTGGGAAACTGAAGACCCATCACCTCGACTGCAGGCACTGTATCGGGTTTTGACGCTACCAGCCCAATCAAACCGGATTTGTGAGCAATATCAAGCAGTGGCAAAGTGACAGTATGAGAAGTCTCAGCAGGAAGACAGAACAACAGATTACGCAGAAAACTATACAATTTGGGTGATCGCCTTGAATTTATTGTTGTCATCGAATTCGATAACAAACGTGCCATGTATCCCGTTGCGGTCAAGAAAACGCTGCAAAATCCGTCCGGGGAACCGCACCCTCAGTCCCTCTCGGGAAACAACCTGTACATCCCTCACCGCGCCACTGTAAAGTGCCTCATAGCGGTCAGCCGAAATGGTTATGTCTAGTGTTAGGCGTTTCACGCATTCTCCTGCTGATCATTTCTGTGGCACACTCCAGTGTCACAGCGTTCGGGGGGGTTGGATGCAGAGCCGCATTATAGTGGATTTCCCCATTCAAGTCTGTGCCGACAGAACCTGACGCCGCCCTTTCCAATGCTGCCACACTCTGCGACAAATCCTCCCTAGACATCGCAAGTAAAACGGTTACAATCGCTGACTTTCGCCCTAAAAGATCAAGCATTTAACTAAAAAGAACAGAGAAAAAATTATGAGTCACCACGCAATAATTACAGACCTCAAGACCTGGCTTTCTCATCAGATCATAGGGCAGGAGCGTCTGGTTGATCGCTTGCTGATCGCATTACTGGCCGATGGCCATCTGCTGGTTGAGGGTGCGCCCGGCTTGGCCAAGACCAAGGCAATCAAAGATTTGTCCCGCGCAGTCGAAGGCGATTTCCACCGTATTCAATTCACTCCCGATCTACTGCCTAGCGATATTACGGGTACCGAGATATTCCGCCCGGAAGACGGTTCATTCCGTTTTCAACCCGGCCCCATTTTCCATAACTTGGTACTGGCCGACGAGATTAACCGCGCACCAGCCAAAGTGCAGTCGGCACTTCTGGAAGCGATGGCCGAACATCAAGTCAGTGTGGGACGCGAATCCTTCACGCTGCCCCCTCTGTTCCTGGTAATGGCGACTCAGAACCCGATCGAACAGGAAGGTACCTATACTCTGCCCGAAGCACAGCTTGATCGCTTCTTGATGCACGTTGCCATTGGCTATCCGTCCACAGAGGCCGAACGTCGCATTCTGCAACTGGTCCGCAGCGAAGCACAGAACAAGCCACCAGAGGCGCCTACAGTAATCAGTCAGGAAAACCTGTTCGCCGCTCGACAGGAGATTCTCGCCATGCACATGGCACCTGCGGTGGAGGAGTACATCATTCAGTTGATCATGGCGACTCGTAATCCAGAGCTCTATGGTGATGATCTGGCGAGCTGGCTCGAATACGGCGCCAGCCCACGCGGCACCATCTCTCTCGACCGTTGCGCCCGCGCCCACGCTTGGATTCAAGGCAAAGATTTCGTCAGTCCCGACGACATTCAAGCCGTTTTCTTTGATGTGCTGCGACATCGCATTTTGCTCAGCTTTGAAGCTGAGGCCAGCGGCGTAACACCAGACAAGGTGCTGACGACGATTCTGGAGCGCGTTCCTGCTGCCTAATAGAGGCAATCCAGAAATGCCGGAAACGTTTGGAGCCAACGCTCCTTCACTTATAACAAGAATTTGAAACAAAATTTTATGTCTATGCCACCGCAGATTGATACACATCAAGCGCTCTATCAGAGCAAAGGGGCGGTCATCAGTCTGCAGCAGCTTTTGATTCAACGTCACGCCGCCAAAGTCATTGATTACGTCCCCTACAACCGTTCCATCGCAGGTATATCGGGTCTTCATACCTCAAAGATGCGGGGCCGCGGAATCGATTTTGAAGAATTCCGCCCCTATCAACAAGGCGACGACATCCGCACCATCGACTGGCGCGTAACAGCACGAACCGGTAAACCCTTTACCAAGGTCTTCAGGGAAGAACGCGAACGCCCCGTCATCATTGCTGTTGATCAGTCCAGCAGCATGTTCTTCGGCAGCCAGGTCGCATTCAAGTCAGTCATTGCCGCACAGGCGGCTGCGATTTTTTGCTGGATGGCTATCGACAACGGTGACCGAGTCGGCGGACTGGTTTACTCGGATTCAGATCATGCGCTGGTGCGCCCCAAGCGCAGTCGCCGTTCTGCCCTGCATCTTCTCAATCAGATTCACACCTACAATAATCGTCTGGTAGAGGAATCGGCGGGACATCAGCACCATGTTCCAACGGGATCAATAGGACTTGCCGGTTGTCTCGGGCAAATCCGCCGCATCGCTAAACCCGGCAGCACCCTTTACATCCTCAGCGATTTTACGACGCTGGATGACGTGGCCATGCAGTATCTCGCGCAATTGTCGCGCCACAACAACGTGGTCTGTTGCTTCGTCTATGACGCATTGGAAGAGAACCTGCCAGTACCCGGTTTTTATAGTATTACCGACGGTGAACATAAGGGCACACTGAACTCGTTCAGCCAGAAAGCCCGCAGCGCCTATCAGCAGAATTTTCAGGACCGCATGGCCAGCCTTCAGGGCGACCTGGTCCGTATGCAGATTCCTTTCCTCAAATTACGAACCAACCAGCTGGTTGTTGAGCAGATAAGACAATGGACAACCCAGATCCTCTAAGCGAATTGGCTGACATTCACCTACCAGACCCTATTGGGCTCTGGCCCTTAGCCCCTGGCTGGTGGATTCTCATTATTCTTGGCCTGATCGCCGCGTTCTTTCTAGGAAGGCGTTTTATCGCGCAGTGGAAGGTAAATCGCGGCAAGATGTACGCGTTGCGTGAACTGGATAAATCTTTACAGGAGTTCCGCACCGCTAAAGCGGCTGCCCCTGAGGCGGATGTGGATCAGTTAAAACTTAATTTTGTGAGTGAAATCAATGCGGTGTTAAGACGCGTCGCACTGAAAAAATTCCCAAGACAAAACCCCGCCAGTCTCAGCGGTGAGTCCTGGATCACGTTCTTGCGCCGTAATGGTGATGCATCATTACTGAACGACGAACAGGCTCAAACCCTGAGTCAGGGACGGTTTGCCAAACAATGGAGTGTTGACGAAGACGCGCTCTATCAAATGGCACACAAATGGATAAGCAGTCTCTATTTGACTAGAATCGGATCAGGCACAGAGCCTGACAGAACTTCACCATCAACATCGGTTTCTGAACATGCTTGAGTTTACCTGGCCATGGGCCTTCGCAGCCTTACCACTACCGCTGCTGATATACCGCTTCCTGACCCGCGCATCGCGTCAGGACGCAGCTCTGTATGTGCCGTTCTATAACCGACTCTCACAATTGCAGGTAGACAGCGGTCGCGTCGATACCAACCGCTTACTCAAAATCCTGTGTTGCATCCTGATGTGGATCGCCATCGTGATAGCCGCCAGTCGCCCGCAATGGGTGGGTGAACCTATCCAACTGCCATCAACAGGACGTGACCTCATGTTGGCCGTCGACGTCTCCGGCAGTATGGAGGCCAGAGACATGGTCCTCAACAACATGCAGCTGTCCCGCTTCGAGGTAATGAAGGTTGTCGTCAGTGATTTTGCAGAGCGTCGTGAAGGCGACCGTCTTGGCCTGATTC
>JBBSPQ010000082.1:0-7421 GCA_038258585.1 Pseudomonadales bacterium | reverse complement strand
TGTGCCCAACCCGCGCAGGTTGAAACGGGCGGAGTTAGAATCCTGCTGACCGTCTTGAGTGGCGAGAACCGAGGCGACTGTATCTATATTTTCCATGTACGGAAGGTCGCGCAGGTATTCACCGAGGTTGGCGGCGCCGGATGTTCGAATATCATCTTGAGTAATGGTGGTGACAGGTGAGGCATTGGTGAATTGGCTGTTGCGGATGAAGGAGCCGGTAACGACCACTTCTTCGATTTCCCCTTCATCATCAGTTTGTCCATAAACGGCAGCGGGGATCAGGAACAGGGCGAAGGCGCCTAGCAGGTACTTATGGACAACAGGTGTGCTGCCCTTCTTCGAGCGACGAGTCATATTATTCTCCACTTAATATTATTTTATTTATTGCGGATTACTGCAGCCTTCCTGGCACCGCTTTGATTCCGGAACCTTGGTCATTTAAGAGAGTCGTGTGGATCCGCCGACCAATGATTTCGAGATCACGCAACTTTGACTCAATTGCCGGTAAACGAGAACCCTTAATATGGCATCCTGCCGCAAGGATGTGCTTCTTGGTCGATATATTGGGAACTTGATCGATATATTGGGAATGTGATGAATAGAAAGTACAACGATCTATCTCTGGTCTTGGTTGGTACCAGCTCCAGTATTGTTGCATGGCTAACCGCGTTCGATACTTTTGAGGCGATGCAGTCCAATATCATAGTTCCCGCCCATGGTCCAATGGATTCAGCGCACTGGCCCAGGTGGCGTGGGGAGAGTGACTAATTCTATATGAGTTTGCCTGCACGCGAATTCTTCTGTATCTCTGCTACACTTCGCTGGCACGCCAGCTCACATAGAAAAATGGTTGGCGTAAAGGGGAACTCCAATGTCCACACCGCACCTATCGCCAAGCAGTGACTATTCCGAGCTGCGCTTTCACGATGCCCGCACAAGCACATTGGTGCTGGTAGACGGCAACCTCACAACGAACACGCAGACTGAGGACGTGGGCACCAGCGCGCGGACTTATCTGAACGGCTATTGGGGATTTGCTGCGGGACCAGAAACCGGCGACCACATTGGCCACAACCTAAGCAATAAGGCAAACGCGAATGCCAGAGTCATGGCACGCTTTGGTCACAAAAATCAATCGGTCCTTCCTGAGGCCGCGTATAGAGGTGAGCACATCATCCAAGGCAAGACGCCTTACACGCAGAAGGAATCCATTGATCTTCTGAAATCCTACTACAACTTCTGTAAAGAGAAGTATCCCGATCTCGCGTCGACGACGTTTCGTCTGCACAGCGATAAACAATCCAAATATCTGGCTACGAGTTTCGGAAGTCAGTGTCTCAGCACTATTCAGAGGGCAGTGCTCTCCGTCGTGTTTACCGTGTTGGATGATCAGGGCAAACCGGTGAAACTTGGCGACTACCTTTCAGGGAAGGGAACTCTCGCTGACTTGAACGCTTCGCTTTCCGATATTGAACCGTTGTTCGAGGGGATGTACCAACATGTACAAGCAAAGCGCACTGCCGTCTCTGTCCGCGGTGGCCTCCATACAATTGTGTTGGCGCCAGCACTTGCAGGCATGCTGGCGCACGAAGCGATGGGACATCCGTGCGAGGCAGATTCTGTGCTGGGTGGCGCAGTCACCGGTGAATTGTTGGGTAAGCCTGTCGCCAGTGATCTGATCACCATGGTTGATTTTGCGCACAGCTACGAGGGGCAGGAATTGATGATGCCTGTTTACGCCGACGACGAAGGCACCCCGGCGGCGGATGCCGTGATGATCAAGAAGGGAATTCTCAATCAGTTCATGAATTCGCGGCAAACGGCGGCAATGACAGGGGGTTCTCCTACGGGCAATGCGCGGGCTTTTAGTTCCGGCGATGAACCTCTGGTGCGCATGCGCAATACCGCTATTCTGCCTGGATCACAAAAGCTGAATGACATGATCGCTGGCGTAGAGGACGGCTATTATCTGATGCGCACTGGTAACGGCCAAGCGGACTCTACGACCGAATTTATGTTTGGCATCACCCTCGGTTATGAAATTAAGAATGGGTATGTTGGCAGAGCGATTCGCGATACAACAATCTCTGGCAATGCGATCAAGATGCTCAGTAGCGTCGATGCTGTGTCCGACGATATGTACTGGAGCTGCGCCGGCTATTGTGGCAAGAAACAAAGAATGGTGGTTTCCATGGGTGGACCAGCGCTGCGAGGCGTTGCTCATCTTGGTGGTGAATAAAGTGTTTCAACAAAAATAAAAACAGCATGGCAATGGAGTTCAAACAATGACAACAATACCGACTCGACTGGATCGAATCTTTTCCTTGATGATACTTGCAGCAGGGATCTGGATCTCCAGCACGTCCTTTGCTCAAACCAGCGCTAGTCCGGAATCGGTCGGGCTGTCCAGTGATAGGCTGCAGCGCGTAAATGAATTGATTACACGCTACATGGACGACGATCAGATCAGCGGCGCCGTCACGGCTGTCGCTCGCCACGGTGAGATTGTGCATTTCGAGAGCCAGGGTTATATGGATATCGAGCAAGATAAACAGATGCGCGACGACGCCATCTTTCGGATGGCTTCCATGTCCAAGCCCGTTACCGGTGTCGCTATTCTGATGTTGCTGGAAGAAGGCAAACTGCGCTTGGAAGATCCGGTGTCCAAATTCATTCCGGAATTTACCGACACTACCGTTGCCATGCTCAAGAATCCAGATGCGCCTGCTAGCCGAGATCCAGACACCTACACGGTTCCGGTACAGCGAGAAATCACTGTGCGCGATCTGCTTACGCATACCTCCGGTTTGGCTTCCAGCGGTATTGCTTCGCGTGCCACCGCGAGATTGGCACCACGAGACACGAATCTTGATCTGGCGCGCTATATTCCAACACTCGGTGCTGTGCCACTGGATTTTCAACCCGGCACTCATTGGCGCTACAGCCTGCTTGCCGGGATTGAAACGTTGGGCAGAATCGTCGAGGTCGTTTCCGGCATGGGCTTCGATGAATTTCTTCAGCAGCGCATCTTCGGACCACTGAAAATGAATGACACCAGTTTTGTCGTGTCCGCAGATAAATTGCCAAGAGTCGTTACTTTGTATGAACGCACCGATGAAGCGCAACTGGTGCGACAGGACAACACCCCGAGTTGGCTGGACACCACCACGCTTTTCTCCGGAGGCGGCGGACTCTACTCCACAGCTCATGACTACTTGCGTTTCGCGCAGATGCTGGGCAATGGAGGCGAACTTGATGGAGAAAGACTGTTAGGGCTTCGCACGGTTCAGTTGATGGCGTCCAATCATGTTGGCGATCTCTATGGACCAGATGCCAATCGCGCCAACGGATTAGGATTTGGATTGACTGTCGAAGTCGTGCTGGACCCTGTGCTGGCTAACACCCGCCGTGGAAAAGGCAGCTTCGGTTGGGGTGGGGCATTTGGCACTTATTTTTGGGTCGATCCTGAAAATGATCTGGTTGGATTGTTAATGGTACAAACCCCCGTCAACGCTTTGCGAAGTGATTTTGCCAATGCGGTCACTCAGGCGATTGTGGCGGAGTAACAGAGACGATGGAAATTTTTGAAGCGGCCGAATATGCCTTGAACGCGTTGCGGGATATCGGTTTCGACGATGCTCAGGTCACTGCCACCAGCACCGTTGGCAACGAGCTGAATATAGAATTCGACCGCGCCAGCCTGTTACGAACAACACAGGATGGCAAGCTTGGCTTGTCCGGGTTCCTCGATGGGCGCAAAACAACCACAACGGTAAGCAGTCTTAACGCAGCAAGTATTCAGGACGCGATCACGAAAATCTTCCACGAGGTCAATGCAGCGCCACAGGATGAAGCAAATGCTGTGTCGATATCGCAGACGCTGAATTTTCAACGAGGTCCGGAGGAAGTGGATCTGGATCTACTTGTGGATAAGGTGCAGGAGCTTATTGACTATCGCGATGCCCAGACCCCTTTGATGCATATCAATGAAGGCTTTTGCGCTCACAATGTCGTCAAGACTCGAATGCTGACGAGTCGAGGTAGTGACTTACGCAGCGTTGTTGGATCCTATTCCATCGTTGCTTTTGGCTGCGCCAAAGAAGGCACTGTCACCAGTTCCTTTAATTGGGCCGGGGGCGCCTGTCTGAACCTTGCTGACAAGTATGCAGATGAGTGGTTCGGCGTTGGTGCCATGCTGCATGAAACTGCGCGGCAAATTAACACGGAAAAGCTGGACAAAAGGTTTACCGGCGAAGTGATTCTGTCTCCCAATGCTGTGCAGGATCTTGTTGTCTGGCTGTTGTCGCAGGTCAATGATTTAAGTCTGATTGCGAATACCTCTTTGTACAAAAAAAGTATCGGTGATTCCATCACAAATTCTCTATTAACTTTGCGCAACACTGTCGATGGTGCCGGCGTCACACCTATCAGCACGGATGCCTTTGAGGTAGCCCCTGTGACGCTCATTGAACGCGGCAGTTTGCAGACCCTCCTGCCCAGTTTGTACGGCAGCCGTAAAACCGGTTTGCCACACGTACCGAATCTGAGCACCGGCTGGTCCATTGACGCGGGAGAAACGACGCTGGCATCAATGGTCGAGCGAGTGGTAAAGGGCGCCATGGTCGGAAGACTGTCCATGGGGATGCCTGCATCCAATGGCGACTTCTCAGCCGTGATAAAGAACACCTTTCTGATCCGCGACGGCGCACTCGGCGTCGCATTGGGCGAGGTCATGATTTCGGGAAATGTCGCACAGATGTTGAAAGACATTCAGGCGGTGAGTCGCGAGAGAATTGATGCGGGTGAGACCAACTTCCCGTGGTTGCTGGTCACCGGTCTGCATTTTTCGTAATTTTATGAACACACTAATACCGCTGCACATAAGAGAAGCGACGCAAGCTGACGCTCCGGAACTCAATTACTTCATGTTGCGCCTGGAGAGCGAGGCGCTGCCAACTATTTATTCTCTGCAACATCGGCTGACCATTGAGTCTGAGCTGGCGGCGATCAAGCGCCTGAGTGATTCGCCCAATTCACTGTTTCTGCTGGCCGAACATAATGGTCAGATCGTGGGGGCGATGGACCTGCAGGGCATGCGTCATCCGCAGTGCGTTCACGTGGGGTATGTGGGAATTTCTGTGTGCAAAGATCATCGCGGGAAGGGCATAGGCAACGCGATGTTCGATGCGTTGTTTCAAAGAGCACCGCAGTTGGGTGTAGCGCGGTTGGAACTGGAAGTGTTCGCCAATAATCCACGCGCCATCGTGATGTATGAAAGGCTGGGTTTTCAAATCGACGGTTTTCGACCCGGTATTGTTCGTGTTGGTGAAGAGTTCGTGGATGTCGTACTGATGAGCAGAGAGGTGTAGCAAGGGTTTTCGACGTTTCTCGCTGGAATTGGGAACGAAACTGAAGCAAGACGGGTCCATTGTGAACGAAGCGACTGGATTGGAAAAATTTTAAACGGAATTGAGCAGCCATTCAGCCGAATCCACCAATCGTCTCATCCCTCGAATTTCGTTTAAGTCTAAGAAGGAGATTGCAATGTCCCTTGGAAATCGATTTCTCAGTCGCCGTGACGCTATCAAACTCGGGTTGGCCGCCAGCACTACATTCGCGCTAAAGCCCCAATCCTTGTTCGCGCAATCTAATAATACTGACTTGCTGACGAAGCCCATCCCTTCCAGCGGGGAGCGCATACCTTTGATCGGCATAGGGACTGCGAGGCGTTATGATGTGGCATCCAGCGAAGAGGAGCTAGAGCCTTTGCGCGAAGTATTGCGTAATTTCCCAGGCCTCGGCGGCAGCTTGATCGATACAGCACCCTCCTACGGCAACGCGGAAATCGTGGTCGGTGCGTTAATGGCGGAACTGGGCATTCGCGATCAGATCTTTCTGGCGACAAAAGTAGGAGAAGGGCGACGTGGAAGCGCGGCAGGAATAGCCGAAATGGAAGGTTCATTGCAGCGTTTGCAGACCGACCACTTTGACTTGCTCGAGATTCACAATCTTTCAGGCACCGCTGACATGCTGCCTGTGCTGCGGGAATGGAAACAGGAGGGTAAGATTCGCTATCTTGGCATCACCACCACGTCCGAGCGCCAGTATGAAGAACTTGCACGATTCATGCGGACAGAACCGCTGGATTTCATTCAGGTGGACTATGCGATCGACAATCGATCCGCCGAAGAATTGATCCTGCCGCTGGCGCAGGAGCGAGGTATCGCCGTGCTCACCGCGCTGCCGTTTGGGCGTGGTCGTGTCTTCGACGTATTCGGCGATACGCCTTTGCCAGAGTGGGCGACAGAAATGGGAATTCAGACTTGGGCCCAGTTCGCGCTGAAATTTAATGTGTCTCATCCTGCAATTACGGCCGCTATTCCTGGCACCTCTCGTCCCGATTATCTGTACGATAATTTCAGCGCGTCGCGTGGAGTACTACCAGATGCTGCGATGCGACAACGCATGGCGAATCTAATAGACAGCGCTTGATGTGGAGAGGTGGCATGTCGAATTGTTCGGGTCGGTTAAAGTGTCGAGTTGCTCTGAAGTGGGTTCCGGTTTTCCTTGGTTTTCAGTTAGCACCTGTGGTTGTAATGGCGCAGGAAGAGCCCGATTTCCACATACCACGTGTGTTGGTTCCACCAAGTATTGATGGGCAGGTCGATGCAGGTGAGTGGGCTCAGGCCACCAAAGTGCCGCTCGACACTGAGTTTTCCCCCGGTGAAGGTATACCCGCTCGGATCAAGACCGAGGCCTTTATCATGGAAGATGGCGAGGCACTCTATGTAGCCTTCATTGCGGAGGATCCAAACCCGGAAGAGATTCGCGCCTTTTATCGCGACCGCGATCAGATTTTTGGATCGGACTATCTGGGCGTCATTCTCGACACCTTCAATGATGAGGCGCGCGCTTTCGAATTTCTGGTCACTCCTTTGGGTGTACAGTTTGATGCCATTAACGACGATCTTACCGGCAACGAAGACGAATCCTGGAATGGGCTGTGGGAGAGTGAAGGTCGTATCACTGACGAGGGCTATATGGTGGAGATGGCAATCCCCTTCAAGCAATTGCGTTTTCCCAGCGGCAGTCAGGAAAAGATCTGGGGTGTCCGTTTCCTGCGTGAGTACCCACGCGACAGACGCTACCGTTATTCCGACAGTAATCTCGATAACAACATTTCCTGTTTCGTTTGCCAATCTCAGAAAGCCAGTGGTTTTGCCGATGTGCAGCCGGGCCGCAATATTGAAGTGATTCCGACTGTTACCACGATCGCGCAGCAGCACCGGCCGAATCCTGCGCTTGATTCTTGGAGCGACACCGACCAAAAAACCGCATCGGGTGTCGATGTGCGCTGGGGAATCACCCAGGATGTTTATCTGAACTCGAGTATTAATCCCTATTTCTCGCAAGTGGAAGCC
>JBBSPQ010000081.1:0-7424 GCA_038258585.1 Pseudomonadales bacterium | reverse complement strand
TGATTCGCCATGATGCAATGCGAGTCACCAGTAGCAATACACCACCAATCAAAATAGCAATGGTTGACGTCTCGCCGATCGAGCCCTGCATTTTGCCCAAGAACGCTCCCATCCAGGTAAGTTCCTGTCCAGTGGCAGTGGCAATTGCAGGGAGTCCTTGCGCTGCGATCTGGCTCAGCGCGGTCGCGCCGCTGAATCCATCCACGGCAGTCCAGACTGCGTCACCTGACATCTGCGGCGCATAGGCAAAGAATAGAAATGCACGGCCCGCGAGCGCAGGGTTAAGAAAATTCTTGCCGGTGCCGCCGAACACTTCCTTGCCGACCACAACGCCGAAAGTGATACCCAGCGCCGCCTGCCATAACGGAATATCGGGAGGAACAATCAGGGAAAACAGAATGGAAGTAACGAAGAACCCTTCGTTTATTTCATGTTTTCTGATGGTGGCGAAGACCACTTCCCAGAAACCACCTACCAGGAAAATAACCGCATAAATTGGCACGTAGTACACAGCGCCAAACCAGAAGCAGTCCCAAAGACTGGCTGGGTTATACGACGACAACAGTTCGATAAAAATCGCATGCCAATCATTGGTCGATTCAAGCCCGGCACCCGCCATGGCGGTCGTCGCCTGATAACCAATGTTATACATGCCATAAAACATGGCTGGAAATGCCGCGAACCACACCGTAATCATGATGCGCTTGAGATCCACACCATCACGCACATGAGAACCGGCAACGGTCACTTTGCTGGGGGTGTAGAAAATGGTGTCTACAGCCTCATACAAGGCATACCATTTTTCGTATCGACCGCCTTTCTCAAACTGCGGTGCGATGTCATCGAGTATTTTGCGCAAACCCATAGTGTCTAAATCCACTAACTCTCTTTTTCGATGCGGGTCAGATTGTCCCGCAATATAGGACCGAATTCGTATTTACCAGGACACACATAAGTACAAAGCGCCACGTCTTCGTCATCCAACTCCAGCGCGCCGAGATCCTGAGCAACAGCAATATCGCCAACGATCAGCGAACGCAGCAGTTGTGTCGGCAGAATATCCATTGGTACTACTCTTTCGTAACTGCCCATAGGCACCATTGCCCGGTCGCTGCCATTGGTCGTCGTCGTAAATGCAAACTTTCGACCCTTGAACAGACTTGAAATATAAATACCCAGTGCAGAATGACGGTTAGCGCCAGGTGACAGATAACCTAACAATGGTCTCTCGCGCCCCTCTTTCAGTACCGATACCTGTAGATGATAACGCCCGAGATAGCTCTCAACGCCAACCGCGGTCCGACCGGAAAGCACGGAACCCGAAATAACTCTGTTGTCACCGGAAAGCATCTCGCCCGCAGTCAACTCTTCCAGATTGGCCCCCAATCGGGTTCTGAGCAGTCTTGGCTTGTCTACCTGAGGACCAGCGAGCGCAATAATACGCTCGGTGCTCAATCGCCCAGTCGTAAACAGTTTGCCTACTGCAATCACGTCCTGATAGTTGATGGACCAAACCTGCTTTTTCAGACTGACCGGATCAAGAAAATGAATATGCGTGCCGGTAAGGCCAGACGGATGCGGACCGGAGAACGTTTCCACCTGCACATTGTCGGCCAGGTGTTGATTCTCTATACCGTCAAATTGACCATAACCACGGCAAAGAAACAGCTTACCATCGGTAAGACGCGAGAGCAGATTTATGCCATTGAGGAAATCTTCGGAATTTTCCCGCGCAATCAGTTCAGGATCGGCGGCGAGGGGATTCGTGTCCATCGCATTGACAAAGATGGAATGGGGTGTCGCTTCCGGTGCGGGAACCTTGCTGTAGGGGCGTGTTCGCAACGCTGTCCAGAGTCCCGACTTCACCAGATTCTCTACAATCAGTGTGCGTTCCAGGCTGATAAAACGTGACGGTTCGTATTGCTCAAAAGTCACCTGATCCTCGTCGGACTCGTCCAGATCGATTACCAGAGACAAAAACACGCGACGAGCGCCGCGATTGATTTCACGCACCACCCCTGTACCAGGCGCTGTATAAATAACACCCGGTGTCTTCTTGTCTTCGAACAGGGGTTGACCCAGCTTGACCCGATCGCCATCGCGAACTGCCATAGTGGGTTTCATGCCGACGTAGTCGCGACCGAGCAGCGCGACAGAACGAACCCGCCGCACATCCTCTATTCGCTGCTCAGGAGCACCTAGAATTGGTAAATCCAAACCGCGGGTAATTTTGATCATTCGCCAAGCCTGATAATTACTGGATAATCCTACAACTATTTAGCATTTCGAGCACAAAGAACTACAAGCGCCACTGCCGAAGGAAAGGGTTCACCGGCAAAGAAATCACTAACAAAGATTCTGACCTCGGTAGCTATCGCTTAGGACTTTCGGAAACTGGCCGTTTGAGCGCGGCAATTATAGAGATATGAGGCCCGATTTACCATCGATTTCTGTCATAAACCGGACCTCTGCCTACCTTATTCTTCTACCGGGTAGAAGCGGTAATTCACACCAGCCATCTTGTAGACCATTCGAATCACCTGATTGCAATACCCGAATTCGTTGTCATACCAGAGGTAAAGAACACAGTTGTTACCCTGCACGATGGTCGCGGTGGAGTCCACGATTGCTGCCTCACGCGCACCGACGAAATCACTGGAAACTGCATCCGGTGCCTGCGTATAGCTGATCTGATTCTGCAGATTGGAATGCAGCGCGATTAGACGCAGAAACTCGTTCAGCTCGGTCTTGCTGGTCGCATTTGTCAGGTGCAAACTCAGAATGGCCATGGACACATTGGGAATCGGCACTCGCACGGCGTTGCCGGTCAACTTGCCTGCCAATTCAGGAACTGCCTTGACCACCGCTTTCGCAGCGCCCGTTTCAGTCAGAACCATGTTCAGCGCCGCACTTCGTCCACGACGGTTACCTTCGTGGTAGTTATCGATCAGATTCTGGTCATTGGTGTAGGCGTGTACCGTTTCCACATGACCGTGCTCGATACCGAACTTGTCGTTCAGTACTTTCAATACTGGGGCGATCGCATTAGTGGTGCACGAGGCAGCAGTAATGATGCGATCTTCAGGCTTAATCTGATCATGGTTAATTCCATATACAATATTCTTGAGATCGCCCTTGCCAGGCGCAGTCAGCACGACCTTGCTCGCACCCTTGGCCTTAAGGTGCTGGGACAGTCCCGCCTCGTCACGCCAAGTCCCCGTATTGTCGATGATTAGCGCGTCACTAATGCCATAGCTGGTGTAGTCGATCTCCTCGGGACGGCTGGCATATATCACCTTGATGACGTTGCCATTGGCGATAATACAGCTGTTCTCTTCATCTACTCGAACCGTGCCCTGAAAGGCGCCGTGGACCGAATCATTCGTGAACAGGCTGGCACGCTTCTCCAGATCCCCTTCCTTTCCGGGACGCACAACGATCGCCTTCAGCCGCATGACTTCGCCGGTGCTAGTTCTCTCTACCAGCAGGCGGGCGATAAGACGACCAATACGACCGAATCCGTATAACACAATGTCCTGAGACTTTTCGATTGGCATTGTCTTGACACCGACCATGTGCGCCAATTCATCTGCTACGAATTTTTCGACTGCGGGTGCCGCATCGCCAAATTCTTCTTGCAACTCCATAAACTTGACCGTCAGTTTGCCGAGGTCGATGTGGACGTGACCCAGATCCAGCTTCGCCAGAGCCATAAGAACCGGATTGGTTTCAAACTCGGACATTTCATTGCGTCCAACCTGACGCACGAAACGATGTGACTTCATTATGTTGGCAACGGAGCGGTTATGCAGCGCACGTCCATAGATAAATATGCCGACGTTGCGCTCACTGTAAAGCCGACCAACGACAGGAATCATCTCCTGAGCCAAGGCTTCACGCTGTTTCCAATCACCAAAGTAGTCATCCAAACTGGGTCGAGTCACTGGCAGTACCTTTTAAAATTGGGGTTAATGGGAAGGTCGGTATTATCTTTGGAATACCAATACTGTGCAACTACGACCCACCTCTCAAACGCGGCGAAGGATCGCGATTACAACTTCTCGCAACCATATTTGTTCTGACAAACCGCGTGTATTTATGCCAGAATTCACGCCCTTCTGATTCCTCAGTTTACAGACCCATGCTGAAAACCGACCTATTCAATCCTGCCCTACCCAACGAACCCGGTGACTTTCGACGCTGGTCAGGCCTGTATGGCAGCAGTCTCAGTCTTGCCGTTGCCAATATTGCCAGTACGGCTGAATGTCCCGTTGTGCTGGTTACTGCCAACACGGAAGAGGCGGATTCAGTGCGAAGGGAATTGAGCTTTTTCTGCGCAGATAAGAAGACTACCCCCACCTTTACTCTGCCAGATTGGGAAACCCTCCCTTACGATAATTTTTCCGCGCATCAGGACATCGTGTCCGATCGCCTCAGTACGCTCTATCATCTCTCTCAACTCAAGCGTGGAATCCTAATCGTTCCGCTGACAAGTCTCATGCACCGCCTGACGCCGAAGGAATACGTTCTCGGCAACAGCCTTGTATTAAAGGTCGGCGCCCGCTTTGAGACCGAGAGCATGAGAAAGAATCTGCTCAGCGCCGGTTATCAGTGTGTGGATTCGGTGTACGACCACGGCGAATTCGCCGTGCGCGGTTCGATCATGGATGTGTTTCCGATGGGCAGCGATGTGCCCTACCGTATCGATCTCTTTGACGACGAGATAGAAAGTCTGCGCACTTTCGATCCCGAAAATCAGCGTTCGTTGGGCAAAGTCAGTCACATTCAATTGTTACCCGGTAAAGAATATCCCATGAACGAGGCCGGCATCAGCCTGTTTCGAAGCAATTTTCGTAATATGTTTGATGTCGATCTGCGCCAATGCAGCGTCTATCAGGACATCAGTCAGGGCTTGCACTCTGCAGGCATTGAATACTACCTGCCACTATTTTTTGACGAATTGCAGAACCTGTTCGATTATCTTCCCGAAAACGCGCTGATCCTGCGCAGCGGCGATCTGGATGCCTCAGGATTGCGCTTCTGGAATGACATAAAGACACGCTATGAAGACCGTCGTCACGATGTGCGACGGCCAATACTGAAACCCTCGGAACTCTTTCTAAGTCCGGATGAAGCGTTCTCGAAATTGCGGGACTACCCAGCAATAGAATTGAGCACCCAGCAAGGCGGCGGTCAACAAACCAGCGTGGTCAAACCGCCGAATCTCAATGCCAGTGCTCAGGCAGCTCCACTGCAAGCGTTGCAAGCACTATTACTTGAACATCCGGACACCCGCGTATTGTTCTGCGCTGAATCCGCAGGTCGACGCGAAAGCATGCTGGAGATGCTCAAGACAATAAACCTCAACCCGGTGGCTGTGGACTCCTGGCAATCATTTTTGCAAGGCAGTCAACGCCTCAGTATTACCGTTGCTCCACTGGATCAAGGTTTATGGCTCGAACAACCCGCTTGCCTGTTGATTACGGAAACGCAGCTGTTCGGGCAGCGTGTCGCTCAGCGACGGCGCCGACGCAAAGCGCAGGACAATACCGAATTCCTCATTCGCAACTTGACCGAATTACATATTGGTGCCGCCGTGGTTCATCTCGAACATGGGGTTGGTCGATACCGTGGTTTGCAAACACTGACCATCGACAATCAGGAAACAGAGTTCCTGACGCTGGAATACGCGAAAGATGCCAAACTCTATGTGCCGGTCTATTCACTGCACCTGATCAGTCGTTACGGCGGCACGGAACCAGACCTTGCTCCACTGAACCATCTGGGCACAGACCATTGGCAGAAAGCCCGCAACAAAGCCGCGGAAAAAATCCGTGACGTGGCAGTTGAACTGCTGGAGATTTATGCGCGTCGGGAAGCACGTCAGGGATTCGAATATAAAAACACCGATATCGATTACGACAACTTTGCGGCCAGTTTTCCTTTTGAGGAAACCGCCGATCAACAAGATGCCATCACTGCCGTCATTGAAGACATGAAATCCAAACGTGCCATGGATCGATTGGTATGTGGCGATGTCGGTTTCGGTAAAACTGAGGTTGCCATGCGGGCGGCTTTTGTTGCCGTGCAGAATCACAAACAGGTCGCGATTCTGGTGCCGACCACTCTGCTCGCGCAACAACATTATGAGAGTTTCAAGGACCGCTTCGCCAACTGGCCGGTGTCCGTCGATCTTATCTCTCGTTTTCGAACCAGCAAACAACAAACCGACACGTTTGAACGCATTCGTACAGGCCGAGTCGACATCATCGTTGGCACTCACAAATTATTGCAGGACAACATCAAATACAAGGATTTGGGCCTGCTGATAATCGACGAAGAGCATCGGTTCGGGGTGCAGCAGAAAGAAAAACTAAAATCGATTCGCGCCGACGTCGACATCCTGACTCTCACCGCCACGCCGATTCCTCGCACACTTAATATGGCAATGTCAGGCGTGCGTGATCTGTCGTTGATTGTCACACCCCCGGCTAAAAGATTGTCGGTCAAGACGTTTATTCGTGAGGCGCAAGACAGCCTCATTAAAGAAGCCGTGCTGCGCGAACTACTGCGCGGCGGACAGGTTTTCTACTTACACAACGAAGTAAAGACGATCAACAAGACTGCCGAGTTTTTGCAGGAGCTTATTCCAGAGGCACGCGTATGCGTCGCACACGGTCAACTGCCGGAGCGTGAACTTGAGCAGATCATGGCTGACTTCTACCACAAGCGTTACAACATTTTGGTCTGCTCCACTATCATCGAGACCGGCATCGACGTGCCGAGCGCCAACACCATCATCATGGATCGCGCCGACAAACTCGGTCTTGCCCAGCTGCATCAACTGCGTGGTCGAGTGGGTCGTTCTCACCATCAGGCCTATGCGTATCTGCTGACACCCAATCAGAAAAACATGACCTCTGACGCCGTGAAACGCATCGAAGCCATCAGCGCCGCCAGCACACTCGGGGCCGGCTTCACGCTGGCAAGTCACGATCTGGAAATTCGCGGCGCAGGAGAAATTCTCGGGGAAGAGCAGACAGGGCATCTGCAAAAAATCGGCTTCACTCTCTACACCGAAATGCTGGAGGAAGCGGTAACAGCGATACGAGAAGGAAGAACGCCGAACCTTGATGCAAGTCTACAGAACGTCTCGGAAATAAATCTGCGCATTCCCGCCTTGATAACGGAAGATTATCTACCGGATGTCCATACCCGACTGATCATGTACAAGCGCATCGCAGGTGCGAAAAGCGATGATGAACTGACCGAACTACAAGTAGAAATGATCGATCGCTTCGGTCTGCTACCAGACCAGACCAAACTATTATTCAGGCTCACCGCTTTGCGACTGCGTGCGCAAAAAATGGGAATCAGCAAGATCGACGCTAACACAGCCACGGGCAAACTGTCTTTCTCTCAGC
>JBBSPQ010000080.1:0-7492 GCA_038258585.1 Pseudomonadales bacterium | reverse complement strand
GTCTGTCAGTGTGAAATCGATTCGTCTGCTCATGCCACAATATTTTATCTTGTTGGTCGTCTTTCGAACACTGGCTTAGATACTCTTAAGAGGACTTTGCAACGACTGGTCAACATGGCAAAAGCTATACTGCCTAAACTCTAGTTTCCAGTGGTGTCTTTGTTCGCCTAGAAGCACACTAGCTGAAACTTCTAACCTTGTAGTAGACAGGTCTTTTGGATTGGCATGTCGAAGGATACTTATGAGGAACACAGCACAACGAGTGCTGGCAAGGAAACAAACGGAGCGCCTAAATTGACCTATTACGCCAACTGTATATGGAATGTGGGATAACCTAAGGAGTGCGAACTCTAAGGTTACGGAGCTTGCATAGTAGTCCGCGAATGGGAAAGCCATTCACATGGCGAAGGCAAGCAGGTCGTTTCGATACATAATCAGGGAAGTACGCGAGATGCGAAAAGCTGAAACTGTATTAGGTATCATCCATAATCGAAAAGATTATAGCATGAAATGGCTGGAGAGCCGTGTGCATTGAAAGGTGCAAGCACGGTTCGGAGGGGGCTTGTTGGAAAAGTGCTGATACAGTAACTCGCCAGCTTGCTACCCTACAACAACGATAACAACAATTATGGTTTTCGGTTAGTGGTGTCGGCCCATAACCTTCTCCCCCTTCAGAGGGCGTTCGCGCCTGCTCCCAAAAGTGGCTGGTGTCTACGGATTTCAGCTTGCGGTGAAGGCGGAAGGATAGCGCCCCTAAAGGGACTTCCTTCGGTCGCCGGTGGGTCTGGTCTGCACCGTTTAGGCGGTCAGGCGCATATAAAATACCGGGCGCAGCCTGGATTCGCTCCCGCTGCGTCCACCTGCTCACTTCATTGCACATAAATCGAATCCGGAAAACAGTTTTCAGTTTGAACCCTGCCCCGTTTGATGCTAGGCTTAAGCTCTATCAGCCAGCAATCAAGGTATACAATGTCCGATACTCCCCCTTCCCCATCCGGCAAAGAAGATCAGCCTACAAAGCCGCGCTTCTCATACGACCGCCGCCAGCAACTCCTGCGCATCGCCAAAGTTCTGGGTGAGACTCGTGACTTCTCCCGTAACACCATTGGTCTCATCATTGAAACCATGGGCCTGCAATTTGCCGAGAAAATCCTGCTGACCACCCTGGAGCTTGAAGCTGGCGCTGGCGTACTGCTCCCCGATGGCAGCCGCAGGAGAAGCCCCGGTGGGGCCTTTTTCTACCTGGCTCGCAAGGAGATGAACGCTGACCAGCAGATTGCAGCTTTTGGCCGCTATCGTGAGGGTGAACCCCTGCCGCCACCAGCTGAACATCCAGATGTTTATGGTTCATTACCGCCCTTCTCCTGGTGGCAGCGCAAGGAACTTTTCACTGATATGCTCCCTGAAGCCGGTACGATGTCCTCAGTTAAGGTCGTGCTGATCGGCAGGCCGAAGAAAACAACCGTGCAGGATAGAGTGACTCGGTTGGAGATGCAGCATAGCGCAGGTTCATCCAGCCTTCCTAAAGGTTTGCCCAAGCTACCGGTGCAAAACACCCTCTACATCGTTTACATCACGGCCAAACAGTGGCGTAAGGTGGCTGATACGCTGAATGATCCGAAGGACATGCTCATCATTGAGGGGATATGCGCTTTTGATCCTGACTTGAAGCGCATGGTCGTCTATGCCAGCAACATCACCAGCAAAGCTCTGGAAAAAGCCAAGCGCGAGCAGCAGTTAAGCAACACCGGCTAGAAAATTCAATCCATCTTCACGAACGGCCTTAGCAAAATCAAATATAATCCCTAAACAGCTATACTTACTGCATTAAAGGTACGATTTTAAACCCATGACCAATACAGAAAGAATCACGCTCTCACAACTTGAGTCGCATTTGTGGGAAGCTGCCAATATTCTGCGGGGGCCTGTAGATGCCTCTGACTTTAAATCCTACATTTTTCCTCTACTTTTCTTCAAACGCATTTCCGATGTGTATGATGAGGAGCTCGCGCTCACAGTAGATGAGTATGGAATTGATTTCCCTGAAAACCATCGATTTCAGATTCCTTATGATACTCACTGGAACGAAGTACGTGCAGTAACAAAAGACGTAGGGATCGCCCTTCAAAATGCCTTTCGCCAGATTGAACAAGCTAACCCAACTACCCTAACGAACATTCTTGGTGATGCACAGTGGAGTAATAAAGACCGTCTCTCCGATGAGCTACTCATCAATCTGATCGAGCACTTTTCACAGTTCGACTTATCGAACAGCGCCGTTGAGCCAGATGTGTTGGGACAGGCTTACGAATACCTCATCAAAAAATTTGCTGATGCTACAAATAAAAAAGCCGGCGAGTTCTATACACCCCGTAGTATTGTCACTTTAATGATGGATATCCTTGCACCGCAGCCGAGTGAAACCATCTACGACCCCGCTTGTGGCACAGGCGGCATGTTGTTACAAGCCATTAATTATGTTCGTGAAAATGGTGGACGGATCGAGATGCTTCTTGGCAAGCTATATGGGCAAGAAAAAAACCTGACAACCTCCAGTATCGCCCGTATCAATCTTTTTCTGCATGGTATTGAAGACTTCCATATCATCCGAGGGGATACCCTGCAACAACCTGCTTTTCATACTCACGATCAGCTTCAGCAGTTCGATGTAGTGATAGCTAATCCGCCCTTTTCGCTCGAACAATGGGGCTTAGAAATCTGGGAAAACGACCCCTACAGACGCAACTTCGCTGGATCACCTTCTAACAAGAATGGTGACTTTGCCTGGGTGCAGCACATGATCGCCTCGATGCAACCAGAAAATGGGCGCATGGCAGTTGTATTGCCTCACGGTGTATTATTCAGAATGGGGACAGAAGGCTCAATCCGGCAGAAAATTTTAGAAATGGATGTGCTTGAGGCGGTCATCGGATTAGGCGCGAACCTCTTCTATGGCACAGGGCTGGCGGCCTGCATTCTCATTTTCAGAGCGAGAAAGTCAACTGATAAGCAAGGTAAAGTTCTCATGATTGATGCATCCTCACTCTATTTACGCGGACGCAACCAGAATACGCTTGAGAACGAACACGTCCAGAATATTCTGGATTGGTATCGGGATTTTGCAGATGTGGCGGGGTACGTAAAAGTTGCCACCCTAACTGAAATCGCTGAGAACGACTGGAATCTGAATATTCCGCGTTATGTGGAGCCAGTTATCGAGGAAGAAACGATCAGTGTCGAAGAAGCACTGACTAATCTAAAAAAATCCCTCGAAAATGCGTATGCCGCAGAAGAACACTTAAAGCTCATGCTGCATAAAGCGGGCTTAATAGAAGGAGAATTATAATTATGCCATTTACCTCTGCTCAGGATTTGGTTGAAAATCGTCAACCGCCCATCACAGTGAATTTAGATGACCCTGTATTATTGGCTTTAGACTTGATGATCGAGAATGATTACAGTCAACTACCAGTAGTTGATGATGATAAACATCCGAGGGGATTAATTTCTAGTGACTCAATTCTCCGATCTCTAAGAAATTTCAATACGACATTAAATAAATTAAAAGTTCGTGATGCAAAAGAAAAACATCGTGTGTACAGCTCTGGGGTAAGTATCTTTGATTTACTGGAGAGTTTGGAAACTTATCCGGCAGTTCTTATCACTGATACAGAAGATCGACTCATTGGAATTATCACCAACTGGGATACTGCGGATTATTTTCGTCGCCGAGCAGAAGATCTTATGCTAGTGGAAGACATTGAGACTCACTTAAAAGAACATATTCTGATGGCTTTTTCCCATAATCACTCGGGCAAGGTCAACGAAGTGAAATTACAGGCTGCTATTGATGAAGTCAGCAATGCAGAGAAATTTACCGCAGCAAAAACGGCAGTAGCCAAGTATATTGGACATCTGAGTAACGACTTACTCAAGTTTGATCTGCAAACATTCAGTGAAGTATGTCAGTATCTGGCTGATAACGGCAAACCTCTCAAAAAGCTCACTCTCAATCAGCTTATTACGCTCTTTTTACATAAATCACACTGGGGAACATACAGTGTCAACTTTTCCCTTGATAAAGAAGCTATCCAGACACTACTTGGAAAAGTCAAAGATCTCCGCAACAAAGTCGCCCATTTTACAGATGATGTAACACCCTCTGAGCGAGAAGCTCTAAAATTTGCTGCCGCATGGTTGGAGGATAATCGTCCCATTCTTCTTGAGGGTGAACCTGAGCCTTTAGATGATTCCTCATCAGAAACAGCAGAAGAATTAATAGCAGTTTCGGAACAAGAGACTATCAGTAACAGTCGTTATGCGCGTTTAGCCGATTATCTAAGAAATTTACAAATTGATCGCGAGCAGATAAGTTTTGAACGCATTGAACAGATTATTGGAGAAAAGCTCCCACCGTCCGCTCGTGAACATCGAAGTTGGTGGGCAAATGACTCGGTGAGTCATATTCAATCTCGGCAATGGCTTTCAGCCGGATGGCGTGTAGCTGGTATCAATATGACAGAGGGGATGATAACCTTCTCACGCAACAGGGATCGGGACTTAGCCTATATCAGTTTCTTTAGCGCCTTGCTAAATGAACTGAAAGCAAAAGCAGAGTTCAATGTGTATGACGTCTCACCTGGAGGAACAAGTTGGGCTGTTGCAAAAGCACTGCCTCTTAACTCACGTCAAATGATGTGGTTAAACTTTTCGTTTACACGCCAAAAGCAATTACGGGTTGAGCTTTACATTGATTCAGGTGACCAGGACAGAAACAAGCGTATATTCGACACACTCTACGACCAAAAGGAACAGATCGAATCAGATTTTGGAAACGCATTAAGCTGGGAGCGCCTTGATTCCAGACGTGCTTGCCGGATTGCCGCGTACAGAGATGGTTTCGTTACAGATAAAGAGGAAGAAATCGTTGCTATCAAGCTTTGGGGGGTTGATGAGATGATTCGCTTTGAAAAGGCAATTGCTGACAAAGCCGAAAACGCGATTCAGAGCGTACTATGACCCCCTCCCCTATCAACCAATCCGAACTTGAGTCGTATCTCTGGGGTGCGGCGACGCTGCTGCGCGGCTATATCGATGCAGGTGATTATAAGCAGTTCATTTTCCCGCTGATGTTCTTCAAGCGGCTATGTGATGTCTATGACGAAGAACGTGACCTGTCCATCGAAGAACTTGGCGACGACTTCCCCGAATATCATCGCTTCTTTATCCCTGAAGGCGCACACTGGAATAATGTTCGTGAGGTCACACAGAATGTGGGTGTGGCAATTCAATCGGCTATGCGTGAGATTGAGAAAACGAATTCGCCATTAGATGGCATCTTTGGCGATGCCCCTTGGACGAACAAAAATCGCCTTTCCGATGAGACTCTGCTTAACCTGGTTGAACATTTCTCCACGCAGACACTCAGCCGGACGCGGGTGAATGAAGACCTGCTCGGCCAGGCATACGAGTACCTTATCAAGAAGTTTGCCGATGACAGCGGTCACACCGCCGCCGAATTTTATACCAACCGCACCGCCGTCCATCTGATGACCGCACTGCTCCAACCCCAGCAAGGCGAAAGCATCTATGACCCGACATGCGGTAGCGGTGGTATGCTGCTGAGCGCTGCCGAGGAATTGAAACGACACGGACAGGACACCCGCACGCTGAAAATGTACGGGCAGGAAATCAACCTGATGACCAGCGCGATTGCCCGGATGAACCTGTTTATGCACGGTTTCGAGGATTTTGCGATTGTGCGCGGGGACACCCTGGCAAACCCGTATTTTCGTGAGGGCAGCCGTCTCCAGCAGTTTGATGTCATCGTCGCCAACCCACCCTACTCGATCAACAGTTGGAATCGTGCCGCGTTTGAGAGTGATCCTTACGGACGGAATCTGTATGGCACACCACCGCAGGGACGCGCCGATTACGCCTTCTGGCAGCATATTACCGCCAGTCTGAAAGCCGATAGCGGGCGCTGTGCGATCCTGTATCCACATGGAGTATTGTTCCGCAACGAAGAACACCATATGCGTGAGAAGCTGGTACAGGCGAATGTCATTGAGCCCATTATCGGGTTAGGGCCAAACCTGTTTTACAACTCACCAATGGAAGCCTGTGTTGTCGTGTGCCGGATGAACAAACCAGCCAACAGACGTGGCAAAATCCTGCTGATTAATGCCCTGAATGAAGTTACCCGCGAACGCGCATTCAGTTTCCTGACGGATGATCATATTGAGCACATTGCTGATGCTTATCAGAATTTTAGCGATATCAACGGATTTGCGCGTGTGATGACAATTGACGAGGTGCTACAACAGGATGCGAACCTAAATCTCCCGCTGTACATCCTTCCTCAGAACGGGATGGGAAATGGAACAGAAAAGTCACTTCAAGAAGTAATCACTGAGTGGCAAGCCAGTTCAAGCGATCTGAGAGATTCCATGAACAAGCTCTTTGATACGCTCAGCGAGGTTAATATTGATGCCTAGAAAAACTGCAACATTAGCAATCGATGATGCACAAGAACCTTTTGCTGACAGAAAACTTGATGCAATCTTCCAGATAGACTCTCGCCATAGTGCCCGAATCACTTCACGAGAAAGTAGCTGGCTCGAATTCAAGGAAAACTTCAATTGGACTTCATGGGAGAAGTACGGACGCACACTTGCTGCATTTGCGAATAATCAAGGTGGCTATCTTGTGTTTGGAGTCGGTGATCGACCAAGGCAACTATTAGGCATGAGCAACACAAACTTTGAGAACACTAATCCAGAACAAATCACATCAGACCTTAACTCTGCTTTCTCACCAGAGCTAAAATGGTCAGCGAAAATCCACGAAATAAATGACAAACAGTTTGGAATTCTCTACGTGAGAGAATGTTCATCTAAACCCGTGATTGCAAAGAAGACAATCCGCGATGGAAGAGACATAAAAGAAGGCGAAATCTACTATCGGTATAGAGCCAGAAGCGAACGCATACGCTACGCCGAACTTGCAGGACTTATCGAGGCACGGCAGAAACAGAACTTGGATTCATGGCTGAAGTTCATTGAAAGAGCAGCCCGTGTCGGTGTAGAAAATGCCGCCTTAATTGACCTGCTAGAGGGTACAATTTCCGGTCCTGGTGGGACGTTACTCATATCCGAAGATTTAATCGAAAAAATCAAGTTTATCCGTGAAGGTCATTTCAAACCAAACGAGGGAGCACCAACCCTGCGCTTAATTGGCGACGTTGAAACAGTTGATGCGAACCTTATCCGCCCGACAAAATTAGTTGACAAGCATGTTGGCATCAACATGCCTGATATTATTCACGTATTTCTTGGTCAGATGAAGGTCAATAATCCACGCGAATATATCAAGCAAATGTGTTTCGAGCCAAGTGGATATCTGCCAATATACTATTTCATGAGATTGGCGAAGCTATCTGCTTCGGATACAGCCACTTTCCTGAGAAATCAGCAATCTCGTATGCAGAGCC
>JBBSPQ010000079.1:0-7523 GCA_038258585.1 Pseudomonadales bacterium | reverse complement strand
GCTGCATACGAAAACTGGCGACCGCCAGGCGACACTGGACATTTCTGAACTGACACTGCAATGCCAGAATCCAACCCAATGCAAAGGTCATCAGGAGACCGTAATCCACCTGCCCGCTCTTTCTTTTAACGAATTTGAAATGCAGAATATAGTCGCAGCCACCAGCGCAGATATAGAACTTATAGAAGGAATATTGTCACTGCGTCTGGCTCAAGGCTCACGCATTGGCGCTGACTCTGTGAATGGCCCTGATCTGTCTTTGATTGATGCCAATATTCTGGTGCAGGAAAACCTCAGCGTGACGATCGGCGGCCAGAATGAGTTAGCGCTCAGGAGTGACGGTGTGGAACTCTATCTGCCCGCGTTGAACACCGGATCGAACACCTCACAAGGGGCATTTAAGTTATCCCAACTTGAGATAACCAGACCTTCCACCGATTCCGATTTCCAGGGAACAACGCTTCTGGAAGCCCGCAATCTCTCAAGCGATATGTTGCCGTTTGTATTACGAAAGCCCGAGTTCAACAGCACATTGACGCTGGCAGGTCAGAACATTAACGCGGAAGGAATATTGAAAGCCGCGGATCGCGAAATATTCACTTTTCAGGCGACACACAGCTTGAATACTGGAAGCGGACAGGCCCAGTTGAATCTGCCGGTCCAGCAATTCGGAGAGGGACCAGACAGTCTGTCTCAGCTCTTCTTTTCATTTCCCTATGAAGCGAATGTCGTTGACGGAACTCTGGAAGCGAATGCGGACATTGAATGGCGGACCGACGAGAATGATGCGATGCAAGTCTCTGGCCCGCTGCACATTGCGATCTCGAAGCTCAGTGGTTTTTTTGAAGATATGGCTTTATTGAACCTGACGACGACAATAAACGGAGAGCTTTCAGACACTGTCAATTTCGTTAGCGCTCCTGACCTGCATCTGGAGATTGACAGCTTTGATCCGGGACTCCCGATCGAAAACATAAAGTTGGACTACAGCCTTAACGTGTTGACTCAACAAGTGGAGATCAAAAATGTGTCAGCAACCGTTTTCGATGGCACCATCGAGTCCTCAGGACTCGTTTACGATTGGCAGGCGGCTGAGAATCTCTTTGAGGTTGAAGTCAGCCGTATCGATCTCTCCAAGGTACTGAGCTTAGGCTCCTATGAAGGTATCCAAGCTACCGGTTTCATAAGCGGTCATGTACCAGTCCGCATCGCGGGCAGCAATGTATCTGTCAATGAAGGCAGTCTGCATGTCGAGCCTCCCGGAGGCTCCATCCGCTATCAATCAGGAACGACAAACAGTGGCAACCCTGCACTGGACCTCGTCAATCAGGCCCTGAGTAATTATCAGTATAGCGTTATGGACACGAATGTCAGTTACCTTCCCAACGGGGACCTTAACCTCGGCGTCACGCTACAGGGACAAAATCCCGATATGAATCAAGGGCAAAAAATCAACCTCAATCTAAATGTGAGCGACAACATTCCTACCCTTCTGCAGAGCCTTCAAGCCAGCCGCAACATCACCGATGCACTGGAAAGAGAACTTAAAAATCGCTAACCGATACGTGATTTAGTTCAGTTCGGATTCAGATTGCTCTGGTATAGTATGAACCATCTAAGCACGGTTGTCGGCGCATTGGCAGGCAACATGAAGCAGTTACTGACGCTCAAGGATAATCATGGCTATCAAATCAAGTGTGCTATTTCTCGCCGCCCTGACCGCGCTGGTGTCCTGCACGCCGACGGTACAGGTCGCAATGCCAAACGAACCCATCACTATCAATTTGAACGTAAAGATCGAACATGAAATTCGAGTAAAAGTGGAACGGGAACTGGATGACATCTTCAGCTCTGACAGTGATCTATTCTAAACGGAGACAGACATTATGATTTTGGAGACTCGCGAGAAAATGGCAAAGCCCTTTGGTTATAAAAAGCCCTTTGGTTATAAAAAGCTTTTGGGTTACGGCGTCTTGTTTTTCATGCTGGCCATCAACAGTGCCTTCGCAGCGACCCTGGATGAAGCGAAAGCTGCCGGCCAGATAGGCGAGAAGCAAGATGGCTATATTGGTTTTGTGCAGAGCAATTCGCCAGCCGACGTTGTCGCGCTTGTGAATGACGTCAACGCGCAGCGCAAACAGCGCTACGAACAAATCTCCAGAGACAATGGCGTACCTGTCAGTGAGGTTATCAAACTGGCATTCGTCAGGGCCGTTGAAAATACACGATCAGGCAACTACGTCGAGTCGAGCCCTGGTCAGTGGACGACCAAACCCTGACTCCTTACTTCTGCTCTGATAGGTTTTTTTCCAAGGCCTGCTGATAGAGAACATTCTTTTTGATGCCAGTGATGCGGGCGGCCAAAGCCGCCGCCTGTTTCACTGATAATTCCTCAAGCAGAATATCTAGTACGCGCAGTGCGTCTGGATCAATACCCTCCTTTATCTGTTCCTCCCCGCCTTTTACAAGCACAACGAACTCACCCCGCTGGCGATTGTCATCTGCCTGTATCCATGGCAACAGTGCACTCAACAGATCGCTGTGAATACTTTCGAAGGTCTTGGTTAACTCGCGACACAAAACCACCTGCCTGTCGGGTCCGAAGACAGTCAGCATGTCTTCCAGACAATCAATAATGCGGTGCGGCGATTCGTAGAAAATCAGGGTGCGTGTTTCAACCCGCAGTGTCTCAAAGTGTTTGATTCGACCGCTGCGTTTAGCGGCAGGAAAACCTTCGTAAAGAAATCGGTCACTGGGCAACCCAGCCGCACTCAGTGCCGTTGTCAATGCACACACCCCCGGAATCGGCACTACAACAATCGACTCTAAGCGAGCGCGCACAACGAGCCGATAACCTGGATCAGATATAAGTGGTGTGCCGGCATCCGAGATCAACGCAATCGACAGCCCTTCCTTTAATTTCTGCAACAAACTTTCGGCCCGGCTATCGTCACTGAAATCGTGATAAGAAACCATTCGTGTAGCGATGCCAAAGTGCTGAAGCAACCTGCCACTGTGACGAGTGTCCTCTGCCGCAATCAGATCTACCGCCTTCAAGGTTTCAATCGCCCGCGCAGTCATATCCCCAAGATTACCAATGGGCGTGGCAACAATATAAAGCGCGCCCCTCTTGTGGCTAGTCTCTGTCATGCTGTCTGTCATGTTGAAAAGCCTTTGTGATGGGCGAAGAATCTGTCTCGATTTCAGAGACGGCAGTATACACAGCGCACCTCTCGGGTGCATGTTCAAGTCGGGATGCCCAAGCCTGATGTTGTCCAGAAGAATGTGATCGTGCAGACAGTCCTGCAGGTTCCTGTGTTGATCGCACTCCCCTTCTGTAATAAGCTTCTCTGCCCGTAGTCACCGTTGTGCATCCCGTCCATGCTTCCCAGTCGATCACCTACAAGTTCACTGTCTGCCGTAGTAATAATGCTGTTGCTGGCCTCCTGTTCAGGCTCTTCGGTACAAGTGCCGGCAAGCCAACAGACCGCGCCGATCTTTGGCGTTCAGGCAAGTGAGATTGACTTCCTGCTACAGCAGGCTCGTAACAGTGCGTCTCCCGCAGCGGAAGGTTATCAACTCGATGCAATGGCCCTGATGCTTGAAGCAGGTTCAGTGCGCGAAGCACAGGCGCTGTTGGCAGAGATACGAACTCCAAACACTCTTCCCGAGGAATTACAGGTTCGCTATCGAATGGCGCAGGCCAATCTTGCACTGGCGCAGGAAGAGCCAGCGATCGCCTTACAGACACTGAGCAATCCGCTTTTTGAATCTATCGGAACACTGACTCCCGATCTGCAGATGGAAGTACGTCAATTGCGTGCGGATACATTGTTTCAGTCTAAGCAATATATCGCCGCGGTGAGGGAAAGAGTTCAATTAGCCCAACTGCTTGATACGGAGGCTCGCATTGCTAACAACAATGCCATCTGGGAAATTCTAGCGAGTGCACCCGCGTTGGCACTCACCAATGCAAACAACAACATTGATTCGTATGAACTCAGAGGCTGGCTGGAGCTGTTAAGACTCATCAACAGCAACCAGAACAACATTCAGACCCAGATGAGTGCAATGGATCAATGGCGCAACACCTGGACTCAACACAGTGCGTCAGCTCGCCTGCCTGACGCCCTGAATATCATTTACCAAATCTGGCAAAACCGCCCACTCGACATAGCCTTGGTCCTCCCGGTTCAGGAGCCCCTCGGCAAAGCCATCAGTGAGGGACTTCTCAGCGCTTACTATGACGCACTGGCCAAGGGGCATGAGGTCCCGCGCATACACATCTATGACACGAGTTTTCGCACCGACGTACTGGTTTTGTATGATCAGGCGGTAGACGACGGTGCCGACATGAGTATTGGCCCATTGCTGAAAGATGCTGTGCGCCGGATGCAACGCTCCAGTCGACCTATGCCGGTACCCACACTAGCACTGAACTATGGCGATCCGGGAGGTGGTACGCCGGACGGTCTCTATCAGTTCGGCTTGGCACCGGAGGATGAAATCATCCAGGCGGCAGATACCGCGTGGGCGGCCGGGCACAGAAATGCAGCAGTGTTAACGCCTGCGGGGGGTGACTATCAACGCATTCAAGACACGTTTGTTAATTACTGGGAAGGATTAGGTGGGCACGTTATATCGGTCAACAGCTTTGCTGGCGCCACCGATTACTCTCCTGTCATTAAGCGCATTTTCAGTATTGAAGCAAGTGAGGCACGAGCTGCGCGTATCCGCAGCCTGCTGCCACGAAACAGCATCGAGTTTGTCCCCCGACGACGGGAAGACGTGGATTTCATCTTCCTGCTTGCGAACCCCAGCGAGGGACGTCAAATCAAACCCACACTGTCTTTCCACTTTGCAGGAGACGTGCCGGTATATGCCATGCCAGCCATCTACGATGGGGGTAGCAATCCTGTAGCCAATCGTGACCTCAATGGTGTCGTTTTCAATGATGCTCCCTGGGTATTGAGTAATCAGGACCCTCTCAAAAAAATCGTTAATGACACTTGGCCCTCCGCATCCGGGCCTGTGCAACGACTACGAGCAATGGGGGCAGACAGCTATCGCCTGTACTTGCGTCTTGAACAGATGCACCGCTTCCCGTACACCCATCTAGACGGGGCTACCGGTCGGTTGAGTCTGAAACCGGATGGCGGTATCCGACGCGAACTTAATAATGCTGTAATGGACAATGGCGTTGCGAGTGTCATGCCGCGCTCAGACGCAGCAAGAGCACTTTAATTTTGCCCTGCTATACTCCTTTTCAACATCCCCATTCCCAACATCCCTATTTCCAACATCCACAGACAAACCAACTCTTATTATTTTCAGCCTCACACGGACGTGATCTGATGAAAAAGCCTAACCCTCAAGAACGTCGTGCATTCGGAGAAGAGCAGGAAAAGGTCGCCGCCCGATACCTCGTTTCTCAAGGTTTGCAGCTAATTGCCATGAATTATCAGTGCAAGCTGGGCGAGATTGATCTCATTATGCGTACTCGCAGCGAGCTCGTTTTTGTAGAAGTACGCTACCGCCGCTCCATGGCTTTTGGCACTCCAGCCGAAAGCGTTGATTCACGTAAACAGCGCAAATTACTGCGAACTGCTCAGTACTACCTGAAGACCTTAAATCTCACCAACCATATATCATGCAGATTCGATGTTCTTGGTCTCTCGCCAGGACCTAAAGACAAGGAATTCCTTTTCGACTGGATTCAGCATGCATTCCACCTGTGACACGAATGAACGTGAGTTTAGTCCCGATTTGCACGTCCATCAGCGTTGATTCATGTACAGTTGAGCAATTTGAAGTAAAATGGTCGCCTGTAATAAGTAATCGGTCTTATCTATGGATTTGCAGCAACGGGTAGCACAACATTTCAGCCACAGTATTGCTACCAAACAAGCAGCCGCAAACACATTGGCTCCTTTCATAGTAAGCGCAAGCGAGCTGATTACGGGGTCCTTGTTGCAAGGCAGGAAAGTATTATGTTGTGGAACAGCCGGCTCTGGAGGGCTGGCGCAGTACTTTGCATCCACACTGCTCAACCGTTATGAAAGAGAACGACCGGGGCTGCCGGCAATTGCCCTTAACGCTGATACACAGACGATGACGGCCATCGCCAATGATAATACCTACAGGGAAGTTTTTTCTAAGCAGCTGCGTGTTTTAGCTCAGGAAGGTGATGTACTGTTGGTGATTTCCACGAGTGGAAATTCAAGGAACGGATGTGAGGCAGTCAAGGCAGGTCATGACCGTGGAGTAAATGTTATAGCGCTTACCGGCAGAGATGGTGGCGATATAGCCGATCTACTTACTGATGACGATGTTGAAGTTCGTGTTCCCGCACAGTCGAACGCCAGAATACAGGAAGTACACCTTCTGATTCTGCACAGCCTGTGCGATTTGATCGACACACAAATTTTTGGAGAGGAAGAATCGTGAAAATTAATCGTATATTTGCAATTTCATTACTGCTTTTAAGCACCGGATGCACCTCAATTCTTGTGGCCACGACTGATAAAAATGGCATACAGGAAGATCCTGGAGTCAGAACTACCGGTACCATCGTCGAGGACGAGGCGATTGAAACTAAAGTGACCGTCAACATGAAGTCTATGGTGGAGGCGTTCAAAGACAGTCACTTTAATGTCATCAGTCACAACGGTGTCGTCTTGCTGGTTGGCCAGGTTCAGTCCGAAGACTTGAAAATGCGCGCCGGGCAGATTGCCGCCAATGCCAGTGCACAGATAACCCGCGTGCACAATGAGCTGGAAGTGGCAGGCAAGACAACCATGTTGTCTCGCACTAATGACAGCTGGATCAGCACCAAGGTCCGCACACAGATGGCAGCCAACGACGGAGTCCCCTCCAACCAGATACGCGTTATTACCGAGAACGGCGCTGTCTATCTGATGGGAATGGTCACTCAGGCTCAAGGGGATAGAGCTGCGGTGCTGGCGCGCAATGTTACCGGAGTATCAAAAGTCGTTAAAGTTTTTGAATACATCTGACAGAGATATATAGGAGTCTGCCTGCCGGCGAGTGATTAGGAACAAGGGCGAAACCCCCTCCGTTGGCAGGCAGGTTCCTACACAAATCCGCACCACAAATCCTAAGCAACGATGTTAAGGGTACAGAGTGCTTTTGAATTACTTCACGACTCTTAATGAGGGCCTGCTCACCTTTGGGCTGGACTTTGCGGTAGTAGAACCTACTATCTGAGGTGGCGTTGGTGATGGTGGCTGAGGAGGTGGTGGGTTCTCAGGCTCGAACACCATCCCCTGTCCATTCTCACGGGCATATATTCCCAACACCGATCCTACCGGCACATACACTGGCGTTGGGATTCCTGCAAAACGACCACTGAAATCAATGGCGTCATCAAGAATTCGCAGCGCGTGTACCGCGGACGGCGAGATATTGAGAATGATTTGGCCGTCTTTGACGTGTTCCTGTGGGACTCTAACGCCTGGACCAAAGGCGTTGACTAAAATATACGGCGTGCAGCTCTTTTCGAG
>JBBSPQ010000078.1:0-7566 GCA_038258585.1 Pseudomonadales bacterium | reverse complement strand
TTCTGTCTCGCAACCCATGGCTAGAAATCTAGGTGAGTCCCTAGGCGTTGGCGCCGACTTTAATTTGCTCGATAGATACCAGAGGCCGTTGCCAGAGGGATTACAATTTGACACCTCAACTCGACTAGAGGATTTACATAAAATTGAACTGATACTTCAAAATCTTCGTCCCCCTGTTTGGCCAGAAAAACAACTAGGAAATATTGACCGAGAAAAAGCCATCCGGGGCGGCATTCACTTCATTCGCACTTGTCAAGGTTGCCATGGGCCGCATCCAGCGTCTGAGAGACAGCGCCAAATCGAAATGCCTGGAAAATCTGCAACACAGGCACATTGGACCATGAAGTTACTTCCGGTCCAGGAAATAGGGACTGACGCCAATGCCGCGCTTAACTTCGTCGAGCGGAAATTTGATTTAACTAAAATCGGCATGTCAATTGAGTCAGTGCGCGGAGTGGTTTCTGCCGAGTGGGAGCAACGCGTGCAGCGCACACTGGCCTTCGATCACAAGGAAACCAATAGCTACTGTGCAACGCTTTCCGATCCGGACGCTTACACAAAGTGTTTGGATTGGACAAAAGATAGCCTACAGTTACGCGCGGAGATGACTCAGAATTTGGATGATATCAATCTGAAATCTACCACCAATGGCCAAGCACTCAATTACATTGGCTTGTTGATGAAAAAGAAATTGTACGCCGATCTCGGCTTCAGCGACAAAAAGATTGAAGAATACAACGGTTTCGGTGCTCTTGATATTCCACAGGTGACGCTGGCCTACAAGGCGCGCCCCCTAGCTGGAGCCTGGGCGACCGCTCCTTACTTGCACAACGGTTCGGTTCGCAATCTGTATCAGTTGTTAAGCCCGCATCACGAGCGCGATTCCAAATATTTTATTGGCCGGTCTGAGTTCGACCCCGTTCAATTGGGACTTGTTAGGACAGAGGAATCTCAAGGTGGCATGTGGTTAAACACGGATCTACCGGGAAACAGCAATACTGGCCATGAATTTCGCGATGGATATACGTACTGGCAGGAAGGCAATCCACCGCAATTCGGTGTCATTGGTCCAGCCTACTCTGATCAAGAACGTTATGAAATTATTGAGTACCTCAAGTCCCATCTGGACGATGCTCCCCACTCACTACTGTTCGATGAAATCTTTCGAGGTGTTGTTTCTGCCGCAGCTGAAAATATGCCGACACTGAACGCGGCGGCGACAGTGCCAAATTATTGGCCAGATGGACAGGCCTGCAATTTGCAGGAATATTTAGGAAATCACAGTCAAGCCTCCACATTATCCGACACAGTGCGCCAACAAATATCCGAAATTCAAGCCACGTTAACTGCTTACTTTGAACTACCGGATAGTTACATATGCGGTGGCAAAACGCGCTTTCAGAGAGGAGGGGTTTCTGATGATAAGTAAACTAGTCAAACTGAGTATATGTTCGCTATTAGCCGCGGTAGTTATCTCGATACTCTTCGGCACGATAAAGGAATACCGCTACCGCAGTAGCATGCCGATGCGCGAGGTAGTTGGCCCGGCGAAAGACGCTGTTATGGCTGGCGCCGTTGCTATGGCGTTAAAAATGATTAACAACACACGTGATGGTCTTATCGGTGACGGCGTGCAAGGCAGCGACTATCCCACCGGCAAAACTGGAGAAGAATTGGCAGGCAAACCAACTGAACCCGTGGTCTATCGGCGAGATGTGCATATCAAGAGTCATGGATGTGTTCAAGCCGATTTCATCGTGCCAGCACTGGCCGGCGATTTCCGTCGTGGCGTATTTAGTGAACCCAAAACCTTTGCAGCGTGGGTGCGTTTCTCCAATGGTGACTATGAGCTGCACCCAGATTCAGATCGAGATGCCCGTGGCATGGCCGTAAAATTACTGGGTGTAGAGGGTCGAAAAATTTTAGATCTGAACGAGGAAGCCAGAACGCAAGATTTCGTCATGATGAACAGCGAAAACTACTTCATCCGAGAATTAAATGACTATGTGGAGCTTACCAAATATCTCGCTGTGGGAGACAATTTTGGGTATTTTCTTAATGGCCGAAGCTGGAATCCGTTTAGCTGGCGCTGGCGCGAGTTGCTTCTGGTGGCAGGAACTAAGAAGCCACCACCCGAATCACCTTTGCTGGAACAATATTTCAGCGCATCAGCCTATAAGCTTGGACCTGAAAAGAACATCAAATTCAGTGCGCGACCAGCACAATGCCCAGACTCATCAGCAACAAAAAACAGTCGCTGGGCAAGCAGTAGGAGTAATTACAGTTTTCTGCGAGAGCGTATGGCTGAGCAACTAGCGGCCGGGCCCGCTTGTTTTGATTTCATGGTTCAGGTGCAGCAACCCGGCAAACAAATGCCGGTAGAAGACGCCACAGTAGTCTGGAGCCAGTCGGATACTCCGTTTCAGAAAATTGCCACAATTCAGATACCTGCGCAGGACTTTGACACTGAGGCACAAAATGAATTTTGTGAAAACCTTTCGTATAACCCTTGGCATTCCTTACCCGACCACCGTCCGATAGGGGTGTTCAACCGAGTACGTAAGGCATTGTATTCCGAAGTTGCCAAGTACCGCTGGTCAGCCAATCAACGACAAAAAGGCGATGGCAAGCCGTTAACACTTGATTCTAATCAACCTCCTGAACCAACTGGAATGTGCCTGCCAGACAGCCCTGGGTGCGAACTCTGAATGTAATTTCCAAGAAGTCTCATGCTCTCTCAACTGTTTGACCCAGCGTCTGAGCGCGTTCTCGCCAATGCCTAATGAGCGACTGGCCATGGAACAGTTGGTCCAAACCCGTTGACATGGTGGCGAGACACATCGCCACCAATCCATATTTTAAGACTTTCATATTCACACTCCCGTTGCTAATTGATTCGGTAACTACCCCCTATTGGATTCCATTTGCTGGGGCGCTCTATCGGCGTGACTCTCTGTGAAAAGCGAATGTTAGGTTCCAATAGTGGGTCAAACCTCTCCACATCATTCACCTCCGAGGCAAGCCAGGCATCGATAACGTCAGGCTGATCCATCGGGAGCATTAGCGGCATTGAGTCCGGGTGTATCGCTTTCCACTGAGCCAAAGGACCCAGCGTGATGATGCTGGCCCCTATCACGATCTCACCCGTTTCCCTATTGAACCATTCCCGATACAACCCGCCAAATGCGATGGCTTGCCCCTCCAATTCGATCTTGTGGTATGTCTGCCCATCGCCGAGTCCTTCAATAAATGCACTGGCCGGGATGATGCAGCGGGATTCCCGATACGGTTTGTACGCCAACGAGCGAGGCACATTCAGCTTATCGGAGCGGGAATTGAAAGACGTGTACTTCGTCGGTTTCCCGGTGGTTGGATCGAGCATAAGCCACCAGATGGCATTGGACACCAATCGCTCCGACCCGACTTGTCTGATGATCGAAATGAGCGACGCGGGGGAAATATCGGCGGAGAAGTTGAGCTCAGGCTTGCATATCCCCAGCTTCTCCAGCAATTTCCAAACCTCTTCGGTGTCGATCAGATTATATCGCCCGCACATATAAACTCCGGTGTTTGCGGCTCACTACGGCTTTATTATTCCGCACTTGCATCTCAACCAAGTACTGTAAAAATTTACAGATTTCGATTAAACTGCCGAAAGCTGCTTGCACCATGACCGTATCTAATGTCCTCCTAACCCTCGCGCCCACCCACATTAAAACCTTGCTGCCATTATACAGCAGCCGCGTTCCGGCGGGCTTTCCCAGTCCGGCAGACGACTATATTGAAGATGTGATGGACCTCAATGAGCATCTGGTGAGGCGTCCGGCGGCTACATTTATGGTGAGGGCACACGGCACATCGATGGTTGAGGCGGGCATCCAAGACAAAGCCTTTCTCATTGTCGATCGCTCCATCAAGGCACGCGAGGGGGATATCGTGATAGCGGCGTTGGACGGGCGATTCACCTGCAAAAAGCTTCATTTGAGTCGGCGGCTGCTCTGCTCAAGCAACCTCGGAGCCGAACCCATCCTCATACCTGAGGGAAGTGAGTTTCAGATATTCGGTGTCGTGGTGCATGTGGTGAATACAATGTGTTCGCTCTCCTAGACGGCAATACGTTCTATGCATCGAGCGAGGCAATATTCCACCCCGACCTGAAAGGCAAACCGATCGTCGTTCTATCCAACAATGACGGCTGCATTGTGGCTCGGAACCACGAAGCGAAAGCGCTGGGTATTCCGGATCTTGAGCCATACTTCATGCACCGGGATTTCCTGTCCAAACATCGAGTGAATGTGTTCTCGTTTGGTCACAAGATGAAGCAAGCAGTTCTTCAGTGCGTCGGCATACCTAACTGCGTAGGAATCGCCTCCACGAAAACCTTAGCAAAGATGGCGAACCCTGCATGGACTTGGATCAACAGCCCGAGCCGAAACAGCAGATTATTTGCAGCCGATCCATCTCCCACAAAGTCCACGACCGGGTGGAGCTGCGTCAAGCGGTCAGTAAGTATGCAGAACGTGCGAGTGAGAAACTGCGTGAGCAAGATGGTCTCACCAAAACGATGATCGTGTTCGTCCATTTGATGAAGAAAGGGCACCGCTGGGGGAAACAACGGTTGGTCAAACTGGAGGCGTTCACCAATGACAGCCGTGTGATCGTGAATGCGGCGGTCAAGGCAGCGGATGAGCTTTTCCAGGAAGGAGAGCCGCATCACAAGGCCGGGATCATTCTCTTGGAATTGACCCAGAGCAGACCCGAACAGCTCCATCTTTTTACCGCAAGTCAGAGCGCTCAATCCCGCAAGCTGATGACGTCCCTGGATTCCATCAATCGCCGCTTTGGCACCGACACGATGCATTTGGCCAGCCGAGGGATCACACCCAGTTGGACACTCGCGCGCAATATGTTGTCGCCATCATATACGACCCGGTGGACAGATCTTCCCCATGTGATTTCATAACCATGAGAAAGGGCATCAAAATGTATATCGCAGGATTCTATTGGGTATTGGTAAGTTAACTACTTGGATCGATAAAAACTACGGTTTTCTAATACTATATTCCGACTGCCTTTTCCCTAGACGCAAAGGCGCCCCGTCTAAAAACCCGATAGTTCTCAGCTGACACCAAATGTCGTCCAAGGTTGAACAAATTGTACACAGCGGCCTGAGCACGCAAAAATCTCTGAGCCTGCCCCATCAATTTAGACGTCCGCATACCCCGCTCTCTCACCCTCGTCGGCTCGTGCGATAGCTCAGCTCGATTATGGGCATACTGATTCGTGTCGTGAATCGTTTCCGGAATCAGTTCTCTATGAGCGACGTTATAGCTTCTCAATTCGTCCGTGACAATCTTCCTGGGCTCACCTCTGTATTTCTTCAACAACCGCTTAAAGAACCTTTTTGCAGCCCTTCCGTCTCGACGCTTCTGTAGGAATACATCAACAACTTCGCCGTCTTGATCCACGGCTCTCCATAAGTAATGTTGCTTACCTTGGATCTTCACAAAGACTTCATCGATGAAGAAGGTATCGGCATAGCCTTGATGCTTTCGTCGTAACCTACGGGCAAATTGAGGCCCGAACTTATTGCACCAGAATCGAATCGATTAATAGCTGACGGTGATGCCCCGCTCTGCCATCAAGTCCTCAATGTCACTATGACTCAGACTGAATCTGTGATAAAGCCAGACGGCATATTGGATAATTTCAGGCGGGAACCTGTGTCGTTTGTACATTATTGATTGAGTCATACGACAGATCCTGACAGATAGACAGTTAACTTGACAGCACCTATAAGTAAGTTAAATGGATACTAATCGTGTTTTATGAACCTGTCGTGCCGTCATCAGCCGATACGTATGCTGTCCATTGATCCCAAGATACCGAATACTTGTAATAACCATATTACGACTGCAATGACAACGACGATATTCAGAATATTTTTGATCTTTCGATCCATGGGTATGTAGTTATTGACGAGCCACAGCAATACGCCAACTACGATCAGTATGATGACAAGATTAATTAGGGGCATGGGGATTCTCCTTATGGGGTTATAGGTCTGCTTGAGGAAGCCAGTGAATAGTCTCTCGCCACAGCGGAAAAGGCAAGGTGACATTGACTTCTCCACACGAGGGTAGGTCATCGTCAGGCTCTTAAAACCAAAAGCCCCAACCAATGTTCTGGTTGGGGCTTTTTTATTGCCTCGAAAATGAGAAACGGAGCTTACTGTGAAGTCATGTGGCTGTTGGCAATGATAACCTCGACGCGACGATTCTGCTGACGGCCGGTAGGGTTGTCATTGCTCGCTATAGGCGAATTTTCACCCCGACCAGAGGCTGAAAGTCGACTGGCATCGATACCGCTGGAAACCAAAAAGTCTTTGACTGCATTGGCGCGATTTTGCGAAAGGCCCAGATTGAATTGTGCATCGCCCACATCATCAGTGTGACCTTCTATGGAAACTGTGCGGTCTGAGTAGCGATTCAGGAACACTGCAAGTTTGTCGAGGTTCGACGTATTGCCACCCTGGATCTCATACTTGCCTGTTTCGAAGAGCACATCTCCAAGCGTCACTACCAATCCTCGATCCGTCTCACGAGCGTTCAAGGCAGCAATCTGGAGTTGCAAAGCATCGGTTTCTGCTATGGCGGCATCGGTAGCTCGGCGGGCAGCCTCAGCCTCCATCTGCGCTGAGTTTGCAGCGTTGCGAGCCTGGTTGGCAATTTCGACAGCATCAGCGGCATCGTTGCGTGCAGAATTGGCGGCGGCCCGCGCGTTGTTGGTTTCGTTGCGAGCTCGATCCGCTTCTTCACGCGCCCGCGTTGCTTCGAGAGTGCGTGAGTCCAGACGCGCCTGTTCGCTTGCTTTACTTAGGGCTTCGCGCTGATCTTCATATAGGCGACTCTGCGCCCAGTATCTAGCGATATCTATCTTCTGATCTGCTAGTAACACGAGATGTGTGCCAAGCACTTGATCTCGTTCTGGGGTCTCAGCCGCAGCGACTGCCAACTCTGCGTCCCTGATTTCGACAGTGGCGCGGCTGGCAAGCTCCGGTTCAGATTGCAGTTGCATCAATTTACTCCGTGCGGCGGCTGCGCCCATCGGGGGGCTTACTGTACTGGCGCAACTCGCGAGCAGAAATGCAGCCGTTGTGGCAACCATCAGTTTCTTGAGTGTATTGGTTTGGGTACTCATCGGCCACCTCCTGTATTACGTTGAAGTTCCTGTTTTAAAGTGTTAAGGCTAGCCTGCATTTCGTCATTTACTGCTTTAGCTTTAGCCATCTGTGTCCTAGCTGAAGCCAGATCAGCACTTACCTTCGATTCCTCTGCCAGATAGGTGGCACGTACCATTTCTTCTTTTTGAACAGCAGTATTAGCAGCCGCTAGCTTTTCCCTAGCTTGATTGAGCTCTGCGGCGGCGTAGTCGGCGACGCGTGCTTGTTCAGCATTTCTGATCGCAAGTTCTGCAGCTTGCAGTTCCGCTGTAGGTGGGACAGGAGTTGAAGCGCATCCCACGAGAGTGAAAGCAACCGCAAATGCAATTGAGGCCACCCAGATT
>JBBSPQ010000077.1:0-7582 GCA_038258585.1 Pseudomonadales bacterium | reverse complement strand
GGCATGACGCTACATCCGGTTTCCCGCTCCGAGTATAGGCATAAGGAAACAGCTGAATTTCAGGCGCATTTGCTGGGCCAGTTTGGCGCTTTCATGTTGATTCCCGAAGGCGGCTGCAACGTATTAGGTGTTCTGGGTTGCACAGAGATTGCAGATCATCTCACTTGGACTGTTCCTCCAGAGCAGCGTCATCTATGGCTGGCTTGTGGAACCGGTGCAACGCTTGCTGGCATACTGGGAGGGTTATCTGACAATACGACAAAACATTGTCATGTATTAGCTGTGTCCGTTCTAAAAGGAGGACAATTTCTGGAGCGACAGGTGCGCGAACTACTTAAGCACAGCGACCTTCGGGATCCGCATGACTGGCAGATACTCGTTGATTGGCACTGCGGGGGTTATGCGAAAACAACGCCTGAGTTGCGCACGTTTATCGAGTCCTTCGGCATAAGGACTGGCATTCCGCTCGAACCTGTATACACCGGCAAGCTGATGTTTGCTCTCTACAACCTGCTGGAATCGGGCGTCATTAATAGAGGGAGCGAGATTATCGCTATCCACACCGGTGGCATACACGTCTGACAGAATTTATTCATCGTGGTAAATATTCCCACGTAGCGCTCGCAATTTGATTGACGTATACTGGCCGCCCTTAACTGGTGGGATCCGAGCTTCGATCGATGACGCAGTCCAGTGCTACAACGGTACTAGTAAAGCAACAGACAGACCTTGCCGGCAACTCGATAGCCAAGAGAGTTGTTTGCCTGTTCGCGTCAGCGCTTTTTATGTTGTCGTCGGTGCTGGTACAGGCCCAACAAACTCCTGTCCTGCAGCCTTTGTGGCGTTATAGCTCCGCAGACAATTCCTGGCCGTCTATGCCTGCCTACGCTATCGATGCTCTTGCTATCGAAGTCGATAGCGATCTCCTGACCTATTTGCATGCGGGTGTTCAACTCAACGCGCCAGCAGCCAATGAGACGCAGAGCGACACGCCACAAGGCATTCTGATCACTGATGAAAATACCTATATAAATGGAGATAGAGTGTTCCATGGCAAGCTGCTTTCGAGCAGCGAGTCAGGTCCATTTGTTCTGACGGTAGGGCCACGAAACATTTTCGCCTATGTTGAAATCGGTGCCACTACGTGGCAACTGTACGCAAGTCGTGAGCTGGGCGTTACAAGCTACAGCGGCTGGCTCTATCAGGCCTCAGCTTTGGCGCATGAGGAACTCAGTAACGATTATGTGATCCCGGAGCGGGAATCCGATGCCGTTGCGCGAGTACAACCTCAACCAGTGCTGACGCAACCACTAAGCCTCAATGGATTGTCGAGTCAGCTGAACGGGCTGGCAGCGACTAGTTCCGGCATCAGCAACAGCAATTTTTCAATCAATCAGACTTTCAATGGCGATGGTGTTGTTGCGGGCGGCACGGTTGAGGCCACTGTCAGCTTCCAGAACATCAGCAATGAGCGGCACGACAATCTCACGCTCAATATCTATTTCCTGCTGGAAAATACTACGCTGGTATCTGCGAGTCCCGGTTGCAAGCAGGGAACGATTGCTGGACAAGTTGTACTCAATTGCCCGCTCGGAAATTTTGCAGCCGGCGAGTCCCGTGCCATCGTTTACAAAGTGCTGACGACTAAGCAGTCGAAACCCCGCGTTGTCAGTACGGCTATAGTCGGTGGTCTCCGGCACGATGCTTATGTGAATGTCATTAATGATGTCGTGACAGACACCGACGGCGATGGCATCAGTGACGTGAATGAAACCCTGCTGGGCACCAACCAGTTCGATGCCGGGTCGGTAAACCGCCAGAACGCAGTGATTGATGTCATGGCGCTCTATACGCCGGGCGCTGCGGCAATTTACGGTGGCCATGCGGAAACTCGCATCAACCAGCTCATCTCCGTAGCCAATCAGATCTATGCCGACAGTAATGTGGGTATCACACTGCGCCCCGTTTATCACGGTGTCGTCAATTACAGCGATAGCGCGAGCATGGACACGGCATTGAAAGCCCTCACCAGCAAAACAGATCCGGCTTTCAGCCAGGTGAATGCGTTGCGTGACATCTATGGTGCAGATGTAGTCATTCTATTTCGGCCCCAAGGCGCTGAAACTGACCGCTGCGGCCTCGCCAATCTGGGGGGATTCATGACACAGGGAGATTTCCTGTCCTCCGAAGAAAAGAGTTATGCCTATTCCAACATTGCCATCGACTGTCCAGTCAGCTCCGTAGTAGCACACGAGCTGGGACATAATATGGGATTGACTCACTCACGCGTTGAAGACGGCTCTGGTGGCACTTTCAGTTTTGCGACCGGTTACGGGGTTAATTCATTGTTTTCTACCGTCATGGCGTATCCCGGTGCGTTCAACACCGATGTGCGTATTGCGCGTTTTTCCAGTCCTCTTCTGAATTGCGTCGGCGTCCCTTGTGGTGTCGACGGCGGGAATGCTGGGAAGGGGGCCGACGCCGTGCGCACCCTGAACATTGTGCGTCACCAGATTGCGAGCTATCTGCCGACCCGCCTGCCTCTGCTGCCGTCGAGAGCGGTCGGGACGATCGATAACACGCCGACAGACGCCCGAATCGCGCTGGCAGCGAGTGTGAATCAGGGTTTTAGTCACGTGACAACGGTTACTCCCCGCGACAGCATCGATATTGACGTCAGCCTGTTTGTGGACAGTCGTCACATCGGCAAAACGGGTGTTATGCATGTCCTAGCCACACTCGATGGAAGTAACTTTCTGTTGCTCAATAACGTCGGACAGATGAGTCCGTGGGATGGCACCATTGCCGGCCTCACGCCTTTCGCTCCCGCGGCTCCTCTGCATGCCGCGGAATATGTCGACATTATAAATGCCGCCCGTCTGGGCACTGATCTGGTTCACAGCCATTTGCAGGTATTTGTTGCCTATAGCGTCCAAGGTACCGGCGAGGTCGTTTATACGACAGACCCGTTGGTTCTCGACATAACCCCTTGAGCTTTGCCCTTCTTCTGTCTGCTATACTGCGTCCCACACTAACCGCTTGAAACCCAATCCAGAAACAAGTGAGTACTTAGACGACTATGTCTGCATTCAAACGCATCGGGCTTGTCGGGCGCCCAGGGCACCCAGGAGTCGTGGATTCTCTGCAACGACTTGAAAACGTGCTGCACGCGCTGGGACTTCACGTCATCATCGACGAAAGCAGCTCGGCCTTGCTACCAGGCAACAAGTTGGAAGTGGCGGCGCGCGCGAGTCTAGGCGAGCACTGCGATCTGGTGATAGTCGTAGGCGGTGATGGCAGTATGCTCAGTGTCGCCCGAACTCTCTCTGCGCATGATGTCCCGGTACTGGGCGTCAATCGAGGTAGACTCGGGTTTTTGACCGACATCATTCCGGAAGAGATTGAAGCCCGGATCGGGAAGATTCTCGCTGGCGAATACACCGAGGAATCGCGTTTTCTCATAGGCTGCGAATTGCTGCGAGACGGTGAGGTCGTCAGCACCGGCAGCGCGCTCAATGACATCGTGCTCCATCCCGGTACAGCAGCCCGGATGATTGAATTTGAGCTGTTCATCGACGAACAGTTTGTGAACAGTCAGCAGTCTGATGGCTTGATTGTAGCAACGCCCACCGGATCAACTGCCTATTCGCTGTCCGCAGGAGGACCGATAATGCACCCCAGTCTCAATGCACTGGTGCTTGTGCCCATGTACCCTCATTCTCTGAGCAGTCGCCCTTTAGTAGTAGACGCCAACCGCACAATTCGTGTGACTGTGGGTAAAGTGCGGTCCGTTGAGCCACGAGTCAGTTGTGATGGGGCGACGAGTTTTGCAGCAAGACCTGGAGACAACCTGATTGTGCGCAAAAACGCAAAAACGCTGAGATTGATACACCCTCTCGATCATAATTTCTATCAAACTTGTCGCAGTAAACTGGGCTGGGGCAATCGTCTGGTGCGCTCGGATGATTAGAGCGGTTGTGGTCGATGCCGGTAAAGATTTGCGTCCGCTGTTAGCGGCTTTGGCCAGCCGGGGCGTACGTTTTCGTGTCAACGAAGAGTCTGGCGCGCAGGTAATTTGGGTGCAGTCCGAGAACGATGCTGCGCAGGCAAAGGCGTTGTTTGAACAATGGCAGCAGTTGGAGGCAAGTGGAAAGTTGCCAGAAATTGGTACTATGAATACAGGCAAGCTGACCGATCATTTTCCGATGGAGCACTACGCCGCCGACATGTGGCGTGCCTGCCTGCAGGCACCAGTCACCGCTTTGCTTATTGCGGCTGCTCTCGTTGTCGCCGCAATCAGTGGGTTGGGGAACAACCTGGACTCGGTGGCGTTCATGTTCTATCCGGCGCTGCAACCCGTCGGTGGCTCTGGTTTTTCCTCTGTCCTGAGCATGCTGGGTGACATCTCGGGTCCGACAGAATTTTTGCGAACTCTGGCACCGGCGCTCCTGCATTTTGGCGCTATGCACTTGATTTTTAACATCCTGTGGTTGTGGCAATTCGGACGTATGATCGAGGCGAATCAATCCAGTCTTGTCTACTTTCTGGTCCTCCTGTTTACGGCTTTTGTTTCGAATACTGCGCAATATGTGTGGAGCATGACATCGAACTTTGGTGGGTTGTCCGGCGTGGTTTACGGTCTGTTGGGATATATCTGGATGTGGCAAGTGATTCTGCCGCAAAGCAGGCTGAGATTGCCCCCAGCGATGATTGGTTTTCTGCTTGCTGCTCTCGTGTTGATGGAAGTCTTTGCCTCTTCCTGGATCGCATCGGAGGCACATGCCGGTGGATTGATTGCTGGTATGTTTGCGGGTGTCCTTGCGGCATTCTGGGTCCGTCTGCGAAAGCAAAATGATTAAAGGAATGAAAAATAGAGGGATGAAAAAGAAATGACAGACAAGTTTGATTCCATACAAGCGCTTATCGACAGCATAACACCCGATGTCTACGAGAACCTCAGAACAGCTATCGAAACCGGCCGCTGGCCCAACGGTGACAAACTGACGCCGGAGCAAATCGAACACAGCATGCAGGCCGTGATTGGTTGGGAATTGAAGAACCTTCCTGAACAGCAACGCACGGGATTTATTGACACCACCGGGCTCAAGAAATCTGTATGTGATACAGAAAAAAGTTCGTTAACCTGGATTGATAGCGGTAATCACCGAACTCACTGAGGATTGAATGTGACACCTGTTGCTCGCGGCGCTGCTCGCAAAATGAGAACGCGACTGACGTCTCCGGTCAGTTACAGTTTGCCCTTAGGTGAATCGGTTTTGCCAATGAATGACCTGTTGGGAAAACAGGTACGTCTACAGTATGAAGGTCAGATTAACTGCGTACATTGCGGACGTAACACGGCGAAGAGTTTCAATCAGGGTTACTGTTACCCCTGTTTTCAGAAATTGGCGCAGTGCGACTCGTGCATTATTTATCCGGAGAAGTGTCACTACGATGCCGGAACCTGTCGTGAACCAGAGTGGGGCGAAGAGTTCTGCATGCAGGATCACATTGTGTACCTCGCCAACTCATCGGGTGTGAAAGTGGGCATTACTCGCGCCACGCAGATTCCAACTCGTTGGATCGATCAGGGCGCGGTGCAGGCACTGGCGATCATGCGCGTACGCACTCGACTACAGTCTGGCAGCCTTGAGGTGTTGTTCAAACAATATGTGGCGGACAAAACCAATTGGCGCGACATGCTCAAGAGTGGCGATCATCTGACTAATCTGTTGGCAGAGAAGCAACGTTTGCTGGAAGCCATCGGTAACGACCTCAATGATTTGACGCAGAAATTTGGATTTCACGCGATTAGCGTTCTGACGGGGGTCGAGCCGGTCCTTATCGAGTACCCGGTTCTTGAGTACCCGGAAAAGATCAGTTCTTTCAATTTTGACAACGATCCCATTGTTGAGGGAACACTCATGGGCATCAAAGGGCAATACCTAATTTTTGACTCGGGCGTTATCAACATGCGCCGTTTCGGTGGGTACAATCTGGAAATATTCACAGACTCAATTTAACTCCTTTCAAGCAGCGAAGTAATGACTATGAGAGACGCGCAACCAAAGACAATTTATCTGAAAGACTATCAGGCCCCTGCGTTCCTAATTGATGAAACCGAATTGCGTTTTGAGCTAGGTGAAGAATCGACGAGGGTGATTTCGCGGTTGCAGATGCGCCGGAATCCTCTTTATGCCGATCATGCTAGTGTGTCGCTCGTCCTCGACGGCCAAGACATGGTGCTGGAAAAATTAGTGATCGATGGCCGTGAACTTGGCGCTGATGAATATCAAATTGAAGCGGAATCACTCACTGTTCATAAGTTACCAGAATCCGTCGATGAGAACGGCAGCGCCTTTGTGTTCGAGTGCCATACAACGATCAAGCCGCAAGAAAATACCAGCCTCGAAGGTTTGTATAAATCCAAAAAAATGTTCTGCACTCAGTGCGAAGCGGAAGGGTTTCGCAAGATCACCTATTATCTCGATCGTCCAGATGTCATGTCACGTTTCACGACCACAGTCGTGGCAGACAAGAATCGTTACCCCGTATTGCTTTCCAACGGCAACGACATTGAAAAAGGCGACGAAGGCGATAGCAGGCATTGGGTAAAGTGGCAAGACCCGTTTCGCAAACCCTGCTATCTGTTTGCTTTAGTCGCTGGTGATCTGGAACATGTTGAAGACAGTTTTGTCACTATGTCAGGTCGCACTATTGCCCTGAAACTGTTTGTTGAAACCAAAGACCTCGACAAGTGCGAGCACGGCATGTTGTCGCTCAAGAATTCCATGGCGTGGGATGAGAAGGCGTTCGGGCGTGAATATGATCTCGATATTTTCATGATCGTTGCCGTGGACGACTTCAATATGGGCGCGATGGAAAACAAGGGATTGAATATCTTCAATACGTCCTGTGTTCTGGCCAATCCGACGACAACGACCGATGCGGCGTTTCAGCGTGTGGAAGCTGTTGTGGCGCATGAATATTTCCACAACTGGTCGGGCAATCGCGTTACGTGTCGAGACTGGTTTCAGCTGAGTTTGAAGGAGGGGTTTACGGTATTCCGCGATTCGGAATTCTCTTCCGATATGGGTTCGCGTACGGTTAAGCGCATCGATGACGTCACCTTTTTGCGTACTGCACAGTTTGCGGAAGACGCAGGGCCAATGGCGCATTCAGTCCGACCCGATTCCTACATGGAGATCTCCAACTTCTATACGTTGACTATTTACGAGAAAGGTTCGGAAGTCGTGCGCATGATCAAGGAACTGGTTGGTGATGAAGCGTTCCGCAAGGGTAGCGACCTTTACTTTGATCGTCACGATGGTCAGGCAGTGACGACGGAAGATTTTGTAAAGGCGATGGAAGACGCCAGCGGCGTGGATCTGAAACAATTCAGAAACTGGTACTCGCAGGCTGGCACGCCCCAGTTGAAAGTGACTGATGAATTTGATGCTGACGCGCAAACTTACACCTTGACCGTAACGCAGTCCTGTCCGCCGACACCAGATCAACCGTCAAAGTTACCGTTTCACATTCCGTTACGTATGGGACTACTCGATCGCAGTGGTCAAGAACT